>JBKPCZ010000114.1:0-23275 GCA_046727665.1 Chloroflexota bacterium | reverse complement strand
GTGAGGTCAGGCGAAATCGAGCGAAACGGCAAACCCGTCGCGAGGCGGGGACGCAAAGCCTCCGGACTCACAAGGGAGTTAGCGGGGTTACCGAAGCGAGGCGGCGATGAAGGTCGTTCTGACAGCGGCGGGCGTGGGCATCGTTGCGGTCCTGGCGCTCGTGTTCGTGTTCCGCGGCGAGGCGAGCGCCATCGAGAGCCCGTCCTGCGCCCCGACCACCGGTTTCATCCCCCAGTTCTGCGTGAACGTGCCCGTCGGCAGCAGCGCGCGCCGCGAGACCACCGTCCCTCTGTCGACGGTACTCACGGCCCGCGCTGACGTCCGCGTCGAGGCCGGTGTTCCGGCTCCGGCGGTCGTCCGTCTCGCGTCGAGCGTCGACAGCGCGGTCGCCCGTGTCGAGCGGGCGCTCGACCGCCCCTTCACGACGAAGCCTCGGATCCTCGTCTTCGCGACGCGCGCCAGTTTCGCACGCGGCACCCAGCACCTCTTCGGGTATTCGTCCGAGACGGCCGGGAGCGTCGCGGCGACCTACGGGGGCGTGTTCGACGCGCAGACGCTCACGATCGCGGTGAGCTGGGAGTCCGCTGCCGGCTCGGACCTGTCGGATCTCCTCGCGCACGAGCTGACGCACCTCGGGATGCGCGAGATCGTCGGTCGCGCTGCGGTCCTGCCGGCGTGGTTCGAGGAGGGGCTCGCCGCTGAGATCCAGGCCGGGGACCCTGTCATCGACAGCGATGCCGGCCTTGCGGCGCGCTCGCTTCTCGCGAACGCCCCGCGCACGCTCGACACGATCGCGACCCTGAGCGACTGGCACCGCGCATACGCGACGATCGGTGCGGCCCTCTACGCCGTGTCGGCCGAGGCCGTCGGCGCGATGGAAGACCAGCTCGGGCACGACGCGATGCTCGGGCTCCTCGCCGATGTCGGACAGGGCGCGCGCTTCGAGGATGCGTATCGCGCTCGCGCGGGCCAGGGCCTTGACGAGTTCATGGCCGGCTTCACCGCCGAGCTCGAGCTCCGGCCGACGGTCACCGTGGGCGGCAGCGCGGACAGCAGCGGGAATCTTCGCTGGACCCTCTCCGGTTTCGCACCGAACAGCGACGTCCGCGTCACGATCACAGGCAAGAGCTACGACCTCGCGTACATGGTGCGCACCGATGGGATCGGGATGTACCGCGGCACCTTCGGATCGACCGCGGTGCTCGGCACGTACACGCTGACGGCGCAGACCACGCAGCAGGGCGCGACCGCGACGATCGACACCGAGTGGCGCTAGCGGGCGGAGTCCTTCTCGAGCAGCCCGCGGTTGTGGACGAACAGCGCGGCCTGCGTGCGGTCGGTGAGCTCGAGCTTGCTGAAGATGTTCGAGATGTGGGTCTTCACGGTGCGCTCGCTGATGCCCAGCTGCGCGCCGATCTCCTTGTTCGCGCGGCCGCTCGCGACGAGCCGCAGCACCTCGCGCTCGCGCGGCGTGAGGTCCGAATAGACATCGGTGTCGGACGGCGCGTTGGTGCGCAGCTGGCCGAATTCGTCGAGCACGCGACGGGCGACCGAGGGATAGATGAGCGAGAAGCCGTCGGCCACGGTGCGGATCGAGTTCGTGAGCTGCGTCGCGGTGACCTCCTTCAGGAGGTAGCCCGAGGCTCCGGCGCGGATGGACGAGAAGACGAGGTCGTCCTCGTCGTAGTTCGTGAGCACGATGACGCGCGCGGACGGGACGTAGTTGCGCACGCGACGCGTGGCGGTCACGCCATCCCAGTCGCCCATGTTGATGTCCATCAACACGACGTCCGGCAGCAGCTCCTGCGCGAGCTCGAGCGCGGCGTGGCCGTCGCCCGCCTCGCCCACGATCTCGATGTCGGGCTCCGTCTCGAGGATCGTCCGCAGGCCGCTCCGCACGACGGCGTGGTCGTCGACGATGAGGACCTTGATGCGGCGCCTCTCGTTCATCGCCCGAACAGCCTCGAGAAGAATCCGACGCGCTCGGTCGCGCTCTCGACGATCTCCGCGTGGTCTTCGGCGTCGCTCGCGCGTCCGCTGTCGGGGGAAGCACGCATCGATTCCGAGGCGTACGGGATGCTCGCGCGAACGATGCTGCCCTTGCCCGGCTCGCTGCGCACGACGAGATGCCCGCCAGCGGCCTCGGCGCGCTCGCGCATGCCGACGACACCGAAGTGTCCACGGTCTTCGGCGCCGCGGAACGTCTCGTCGACGTCGAAGCCCTTGCCGTCGTCCTCCACGGTCACGACGACGCCGTCCTGCCCGTAGAGCAGCGCGACCTTCGCGGTGCTCGCGCCGGCGTGTTGCGCGACGTTGCGGAGCGCTTCGCCGACGATGCGGATGACCGCGCGCTCGACCACGGTGTCGAGCTCGCGCGCCTGCCCGCTCTCCTCCATCTGCACGTGCAGGCCCGTCTGGCGCCGGAGGTCGTCGACGAGGCGGCCAAGCGTGACCGGAAGATTCAGACCGCCGGTCTCGCTCTGGCGGAGCGCGGTCATGTATTGCCGCACGTCCATCAGCGTCGCGCGCGCGTCACGCGACGCCTTCGCCAGCTGCGGTCCCAGCAGCGTGGGGTCCTTGTCGAGCGCGCGCTGGCAGCCCTCGAGCGCGAGCACGACGCCGGTGAGCTCCTGGGCGAGGCCGTCGTGCAGCTCCTGCGCGATCTTCCGGCGCTCAGCCGAAACGCCCTGGTCGACGACGTCGGTGTGGGTCGATCGCTGCAGCAGGCCGACCAGGTACTCGCCGACGCTCACGCTGAAGTCCGCATCGTCTTCGGAATAGGGCCCCGACACGCGCGCGGTCACGAGAACGCCGAGTGCACCGATGGGTGTGACGAGATAGCTCGCTCCGGTCGGCGGCGCCCACGCGGGCCTGGCCGCGAGATCCGCGAACGATCCGCGAGCCGCGCGCTTCTCGCGCAGCACCGTCGCGAGGACGGTGTCCGATTCATCCACCGGCACGTCGGCCATCGTCTTGTCGTATCCGGTCGCCGCGCGCAGTCGCAACCGCTGCTCCGACAAGGCCCAGATCCCCACCGCGTCATGCGCGAGCGCCCCGGCCAGCATCATGGCGGCGCCATCGAGATCGCTCTGCACATCCGTGCCGAGCGTCGCGAGCCGCGAAAGCTCGAAGAGCACCATCGCCTGCTTGCGGTCGTCCTCGGCTTGGTGCAGTCGCGCCTCGATCTCCTGCGTCTGCTTGCTGGTGCGCCAGAGCGCGTTCGCCTCGGCGAGCTCGATGCCGGCGAGCTCGGCGATCCGCACGAGCGTCGGCAGGTCGTCGTCGGCGATCGCGCGGCCGGCGACGAACGCGGCGAGGGCGCCGGCGATCTGGTCGCGCCACACGATCGGCGCCGCGAGCAGGGTGTCCGCGGCGCGTCCGTCACTGAGGTGGAGCGTCCCGTTCTGTACCTGCTCCGTCGCGCCGGTCTGCACCACGCGGAGCAGCGCCTCGCCCGCGGGCCCTTCCCAGCCGGTCTGCGGGATGTTGTGGGACACGAACGTAGCGAGACCGTGCTGCCCGGGCAGGACGATGGCGATGCCATCCACCCGGCCGAGGGCCGCGAGGTGCGCGAGGCGCGCCGACCAGAAGTCAGCGCCAGCCCTGCTGCTCAAACCTTCCCCTTCCGCGCCTAGGCGATGGACGCTTCGCCCTCGATCCGGAACTCCAGAACGTTGCGCGTGCCGGACACGAGTCGCAACTGCGGCTCGTCGATCACGCGCAGCCCGCTGGCGAACTCCTCCGTCGTCATTGGAGAACGTAGCGCCACTGTGAGTGTCGCTGTCCCCCCGCGGAAGTCACGGACGTAAAGAGAACGGACGGTCGGCAGCGACTGGATGCGCCGCTCGACTTCGACCAGGCGGGCAAAGGACCGGACCGGTGAGAGCACCAGCTGAAGGTCCGTCGTCGGGGGGCCGGCCTCAACCCTCCCCGGAGCCATTTCGCGCGTGCCAGCCGCCGAAGTCCCCTCCGACGGGTGGGGCCGCGGTGTGCCTTCCAAGGCCCGGAGCGGCGGAGTTGCAGGCTGAGGCGGGGGAGCGGCGCGCTCTGCGGCCCTCGCCGCGGCTGCGCGTCGTTCTCGTTCCGCCTGGAGCTCCGCCGCGACCCTCTCAGCCGCCGCCTGCTCCGCCATCGCCCGCTCGACAGCGGCGCGCTCGGCGGCAGCCCGCTCAGCCGCACGCTCCGCTTCAGCTCGGTCTTCGGCCGCGCGCTGAGCCTCGGCCCGGCGCTGTGCCGCGATCCGTTCGGCCTCAGCGCGCGCCTGCGCGGCGCGCTCGGCCGCGGCCTGCTCCGCTGCGGCGCGACGCTCTTCCTGTGCGCGTCGTTCCTCCGCGGCGCGACGCTCTTCGATCGCGCGCTCCAAGGCGGCGCGCTCATCGGCCGCCCGTCGTTCTTCTTCCGCGCGCCGCGCCAGCGCCGCGCGCTCCTCTTCGGCCCACCGTGCCTGCGCCGCGCGCTCTTCCTCCGCACGACGTTCCGCGACGAGGCGCTCTTCTTCCGCGCGACGTTCCGCCGCCGCCTGCTCGGCCGCGGCGCGCTCCGCCGCCGCGCGCTGCGCGGCAGCCTGCTGCTCGATCGCGCGCTGCTCTTCCTGCTCGCGCCGTTCCTGAGCGGCGAGGCGCTCCTGGATCGCGCGTTCGAGCGCGGCGTTCTCCTCGGCGGCCCGCTGCTCCTCTTCGGCACGACGTTCCTGCGCGAGCCGTCGTTCCTCAGCGGCGCGCTCGGCCGCCGCGCGATCCTCTGCGGCGTGCCGCTCCTCGAGCTCGCGCGCTTCGGTCGCGGCGCGTCGTTGCTCGGCGGCGCGCTCCGCGGCCGCACGCTCCTCTGCGGCGCGCCGCTCTTCGTCGGCCCGTCGCTCCTCGGCGACGCGGCGCTCTTCGATGGCGCGCTCTTCGGCCGCGTGGAGCTCGGCGGCGATGCGCTCCTCTTCCGCCCGACGCGCTTCTTCGGCGGCACGCCTCTCTTCCGCCGCACGCAGCTCCGCGGCCTGGCGCTCGTCCTCGAGTCGGCGAGCCTCTTCGGCCGCGCGTTCCGCGGCGATGCGCGCCTCTTCGGCAAGGCGCGCTGCTTCTTCAGCGGCGCGCTCGGCCGCGATCCGTTCCTCTTCAGCGGCGCGCTCGGCCGCGATCCGTTCCTCTTCAGCCGCGCGCTCGGCCGCGATGCGCTCTTCCTCGGCGCGCGCGGCCGCGATGCGCTCTTCCTCGGCGCGCTCCGCAGCGATCCGCTCCTCTTCGGCGCGCTGCGTCTCGGCCGCTTCGTCGA
This sequence comes from Chloroflexota bacterium, assembly GCA_046727665.1. Lineage (GTDB taxonomy): Bacteria > Chloroflexota > Limnocylindria > P2-11E > P2-11E > CF-39. Next base: position 18,013 of record JBKPCZ010000114.1, on the reverse strand, counting down.
CGGCGGGGAAGACCTCTTCGTCCTCGAGCACGGCGAAGACCTCGTGATCCTCGACCTCGCGCTGCTCCTGCGCGACCGGCTCCTCGTCTTCGAACGGCTCCTGCACTGCCGGTCGCTCTTCGACCTCGCGTGCGGCGGCGACCGGCTCGTCCACGGTCGGCCATGCCTCTTCGATGCGCGGCGCGGGACGCGCGGTCGGCGCCGCGTGCTCGACCGGCGACGCGGATGCGCGGCGGTATTCGTCGATGAGCTCTTCGAACAATCCGCGCAGCGACTCGGACGCCGCCGCGCGCAGATCGGACGCGCTCGGAGCGGCAGCAAGCGATCGCCCCACCGGAGCGATGGTGCCGCGGCGCTGCTGTGCGATGTCGTCCTGGAGCTGGTCGTGCTCCTCGCGCAGCCGCTCGATCTCTTTGAGGAGCATCCGACGCTCTTCACGGGCCTGCTCGAGGATCTGCGACGCGGTCGTATCGGCGCGTTCGCGGATCTCGTACGCGGCGCGTAGCGCGCTCGCGAGCGCTTCCTGCGCGGTCGCGTCGTACTCCTCGTAGACGGCCATCCGGCGCTGGGCGGCCTCGAGATCGGCCTGCAGCTGGGCGACACGTTTGGAGAGCTCAGCCACCCGTGAGGACAGGGCGGCGACGACGTCGTTCGAGCTATTCACGCGGCCTTCGGCCAACGTGGACCGCCTTTCTTCCTCGCCTCTCCCCGCGTGAGGGCCCAAGCGTACACAATTCAGGCAACGTGGCGAAGAAGGACAAGAAGGGCAAGGACGCGGAGGCGCCGGTCGACCTCGCGGCGCGTATCGGCGCGCGACCCGAACCGCCGCCGCCTGCGCCGCCCGCGAAGGCGCCTGTCCCTCCCCAGCCGGCACGCCTCGATGCGCCGCTGCCGCCACGTCGACTCGAAGAGCGTCCGGCGCGTGAGGAGCGCCCACGGGGAGTGCCGCCTGCGCCGACTCCGCAGACCCCGCCGCAGGATATGGACGCGATGGAGTGGCCGTCGCCGATCCCGCCGCTCGACGAGCGCATCGAGCCCGCCATCCCGTCGACGCGAACGCCACCGGGTCCGGGCGAGACTGATCTCGTAGTGACACCCCTGCCCACACCCGACGACTGGCATCACTTCGAGCTCGCGCTGCGCCGCGTGAAGGGCATCGGACAGCTGAAGACCGAGTACTACCGCCACTCTGTGCTGAAGGTGCGCGTGAGCTACAGCGGCGCCGATCGTCTCGCGCACCTTCTTCGCGCGGGCGTTCCGGGCTATCGCGTGCGTGTGATCGGCGAGGATCGCAGCACGCTACAGATCCTCGTGGCATCCGAATCGGACGAACGCAGACCCGGCTGATTCGCGCGCGTGCATACCGCGCATAACGCCTAGACTCGCTCGGTGAGCTCCGACCTCGAACGCCGCGCGAAACGCGTGCTATCACCGCTCCCCGGCCGCTACACCTGGCTGCCGCTCGACCGCGGCGAGGGAAGCTGGCTCATCACCAAAGACGGGCGTCGCGTGCTCGACCTGACATGCGGTATCGCCGTCACGAACGTCGGTCACTCGCACCCGCGTGTCGTGCGCGCGATCAGCGAGCAGGCCGCAAAGCTCCTGCACATCTCCACCGGGGTCGCGACGTACGAGTCGAACATCGCGCTCGCAGAGGCGCTCGGCAGCGTGGCGCCGCGTGGCCTCGACACCGTCTTCTTCGGGAACTCGGGCGCGGAGGCTGTCGAGGCCGCGATCAAGCTCTCTCGCCAATCCACGAAGCGCCAGGCGATCATCGCCTTCCGCGGCAGCTTCCACGGACGTACCGCCGGCGCGCTCACCGTCACGACCTCGAAAGCCGCGTATCGCCTCGGCTACGGCGCGATGCTTCCCGAGGTGTACATCGCGCCGTACCCGTATGCGACGACCTGCCCCATCGCGCCGGCGCACAACGCGGCCACCTGCGCCGAGCACTGCTTCGCCGAGCTTGAGACGATGCTCGAGCACGAGGTCCCGCCGGAGCACGTCGCGGCCATCCTCATCGAGCCGGTGCTGGGCGAGGGCGGTTACGTCGCACCGCCGAGTTCATTCTTGGTCGCACTGCGCGATCTCGCCACGCGCATCGGCGCCCTCCTGGTCATGGACGAGGTTCAGACCGGCTTCGGCCGCACCGGCGCGTGGTTCGCGACGCAGAAGCATGGCGTGGACCCCGACATCCTCGTGCTCGCGAAGGCGCTCGGCGGCGGTCTGCCACTGGGCGCGATCGTCACGTCGCGCGAGCTGCAGGAGAAATGGATCGCGGGCACCCACGGTTCCACCTTCGGCGGCAATCCGGTCTCGTGTGCGGCCGGTCTCGCGTCTTTCGAGGTCATCCGCGATGAGGGGCTCGTCGCCCGTGCGGAGCGCCTCGGCGAATTGATGGTAACGGAGCTCGAGCCGCTGCGCCCGGATCCGCGCGTGCGCGAGATCCGCCGCTTCGGCGCGATGGTCGCGGTCGAGTTCGACACGAAGGCGACCGCCAAGGCGGCCATCGCCGGCGCGCTCGAGCGGGACGTGCTCGTCATCACCTGCGGCGCACACGATCAGGCGGTGCGCTTCATCCCCGCACTCAACATCGCCGAAGACGATCTGCGTAAGGGCGTTCGTGCGTTTGTTGACGCGCATACGAGCGCCGCGGTGGCAGCGACGGCGTAATCCGCACTCGCGCGCGCGCAATTCTCGCCAAGCACCGCGCTGTTAGCGACCACTCTTGGTAGCTAGCCACAAGGCAACAGCTTCGACATGTGCCTGCGCCCGAACTGATGACACTTCGGTATTGACACGCCGATTTCACGGGCGTAGGTTCAACCACCCCAAGGTCTTGGGGCGACCGGGCGGGCCGCCACAACCAGTGGGGGATGAGAGAAGGAGGGGCTGTATGACCGTCCTGACGCGCGCGCGAACGACCCAAGGCGCTCAGGTGGTCGTGCTCCTTCTTCGTATCGCGCCACAGCACGTCGCGGCCGTCTCGGCCCGTTAGGGGGGTTTCTCATGGCCATCACTGCGCTACCGCAGCAGTCCGTCCCCGCGCCGGCGCCCAAGAAGGGCCTTCGCCTGGCGCGGTACTTCACCCACGAGGGCGTGCACCCCTACGACGAGATCGAGTGGGAGCTTCGCGACGCGGTCATCCCGGGCGAGGGCGGGAACGTCTTCGAGCAGAAGGGGGTCGAGGTCCCGAAGTTCTGGTCCGCGACGGCGACGAACGTGGTGGCCTCGAAGTACTTCCGCGGCAAGCTCACCTCGCCGGAGCGCGAGTGGAGCGTGAAGCAGATGGTCGACCGTGTGATCGACCGCATCACCGAGTGGGGGACCGCCGGCGGGTACTTCGCGAGCGAGAACGACGCGCTCACCTTCAATCACGAGCTCAAGTACCTCATGGTCCACCAGCACGCCTCCTTCAACTCGCCGGTGTGGTTCAACATCGGCGTCGACGGCGTGCCCCAGCAGGCCAGTGCGTGTTTCATCCTCTCGGTCGACGACGACATGCACTCGATCCTCGACTGGTTCAAGAACGAGGGCGTGATCTTCAAGGGTGGCTCGGGCTCAGGCATCAACGTGTCGAAGATCCGCTCGAGCAAGGAGCAGCTCTCCGGCGGAGGGTGGGCCTCCGGTCCCGTCTCGTTCATGCGCGGCGCGGACTCGGTCGCGGGATCGATCAAGTCCGGTGGCACCACGCGTCGCGCGGCCAAGATGGTGGTCCTCGACACCGATCATCCCGACATCCGTGACTTCATCTGGTGCAAGGCCAAGGAAGAGAAGAAGGCCTGGGCGCTCGGCGAGATGGGCTACGACATGAGCCTCAACGGGGAGGCTTGGCAGTCGATCCAGTTCCAGAACGCCAACAACTCCGTGCGTGCGACCGACGACTTCATGAAGGCGGCGATCGCGGGAGAGACCTGGAACCTCACAGCCCGGACCGACGGTCACGTGCTCGACACGATCCGGGCGCGCGAACTGCTCCGTGAGATCTCCGAAGCGACGTGGCAGTGCGGCGACCCCGGGATGCAGTTCGACACGACGATCAACGACTGGCACACAAGTCCGGTGTCGGGACGCATCAACGGATCCAACCCGTGTAGTGAGTACATGAGCATCGATGACTCGGCTTGCAACCTCGCGTCGCTCAACCTCATGCGCTTCGTGCATGCCGACGGCGAGTTCGACGTCGCGCGCTTCGCGCGTGCGATCGATGTGGTCTTCACCGCGCAAGAGATCCTCGTCGGCTTCTCCGATTACCCGACGCCGGCGATCACCGCGAACGCGAAGAGCCACCGCCAGCTCGGGCTGGGATATGCGAACCTCGGAGCGCTCCTCATGCAACGCGGCCTCGCGTACGACTCGAACGAGGGTCGGGCGTACGCGGCGTCGATCACCGCCCTCATGACCGGCGAGGCATACGCGCAGTCCGCCCGCCTTGCCGGTGCGGTGGGTCCGTACGAGGCCTACCCGAAGAACAAGGTCGCGCACGACCGCGTCATGGAGAAGCACCGTGCCGCGGCCTACCGCATCATCGCCGACCTCGTCCCGCCCACGCTCCTCTCGGCCGCGCGGCAGTCATGGGACGACGCCGTGAGCCTCGGGAAGAACCTGGGTTACCGGAATGCGCAGGCCTCGGTCCTCGCGCCGACCGGAACGATCAGCTTCATGATGGATTGCGACACGACGGGCGTTGAGCCGGACATCGCGCTCGTGAAGTACAAGCGGCTCGTCGGTGGCGGGATGCTGAAGCTCGTCAACGGCACCGTACCGGCCGCGCTACGCCGTCTCGGCTACACCGAGACGAGCGCGTCGGCGATCACGACGTACATCGAGCAGCAGGGGACCATCGAGGGAGCGCCGGGTCTCAAAGACGAGCATCTCGACGTCTTCGATTGCGCCTTCAGGCCGCAGAACGGCCAGCGCTCCATCAGCCACATGGGTCACATCAAGATGATGGGCGCGGTCCAGCCGTTCATCAGCGGGGCAATAAGCAAGACCGTCAATCTTCCTGAGACCGCCACGGTCGATGACGTCGCCGAGGCCTATCTCGAGGCCTGGAAGCACGGCGTGAAGGCCATCGCGATCTATCGCGACGGCAGCAAGAAGGTCCAGCCGCTGTCCGTCAACTCCGACGCGAGCAACGCCAAGCGCGTCGTGGAGTCGACCGTGACGATCGAGAGGATCGTCGAACGGGTGATCGAGGTGAACCGCCCGCAGCGCCGCCGCCTCCTCGATACCCGCCAATCGCTGACCCACAAGTTCTCGATCGAGGGCCACGAGGGTTACATCACCGTCGGGAAGTTCGAGGACGGCACGCCCGGCGAGCTCTTCGTCACGATGGCGAAGGAAGGCTCGACGCTCTCGGGGATGATGGACGCCTTCGCGACGAGCATCTCGCTCCTGTTCCAGTACGGCGTCCCGCTGTCACACCTCGTCGAGAAGTTCGGCCACATGCGCTTCGAGCCGTCAGGGTGGACCGGCAACCCCGAGATCGGAATGGCGAAGTCCATCGTCGATTACGTCTTCCGCTGGCTCGGTCACCGCTTCCTCACGGCCGACGAGAAGGCGTACCTGGGCCTCACGCGCACCAGCGAGATCGCCGACGTCGCGGCGCAGCAAGAGCTGCTCGCGAAGAGCGTCTCGATCTCGCCGCCCGCGATCACCGAAAACTTCACCGCCGCGAGTCCGTCGCCTGCGCATCAGGCGATGCGGCTCAACTCGACACCCGACGCGCCGCCGTGCCCGCGCTGTGGCTGGCTGACCGTGCGCAACGGCACCTGCCACAAATGCGAGAACTGCGGGGAAACGACCGGGTGTTCATAACTCCCTAGACAGGCTCTGGCCGGCCCGCCCGCTGGCCAGTCCGCCTCGATGGCCCGGCACTCCCTGCTCCCCTGGGGTGCCGGGCCTTCTTTTTGCGGTTTTGTCACCCAACTGTCATTTGGACCGCAAATTGCGTACGAGTTGGCGGTAGCAAATCTGACGCGGATCGAACGGAACGATGCGACCATCTCGTTCGTCTCAGGAACAGTGCTCAGAATGAATCCGAGGGTGCTGGTGGGCACCGATTGGGGAGGCCTCTTCGCATGGCAGTAGCGGCCAGGGAAGGTGAGAGCGGCGCACGACGCAGCCGCGGCTTTTCGCTCACGCTCGTCGCGCTTCCGCTCACGATCGTGGCCGTGGCCGCCGCGCTCGCGTTCGCCGCGCCTTACCTGTACGCCGAGCGTGCACTACCCGGCGTTACCGTGGGCGGCGTCCACGTCGGCTCGCTCGACGCCGCGTCGATCCAGCAGCGTCTCGACACCGAGCTTTCGCGGCCGTGGTCGCAGAGTGCCGTGGTCGCCGTCCACGACAGGCAGACCTGGCGCACGACGAATGCGGACCTCGGGGTCTCGCCGGACGTCGACGCCGCCGTCGCGGCCGCCGTCGCCTATGGCAAGACCGGGTCGCCGGCCGAGCGCGCCAGCGCCTGGATCGACGCGCTCCGCGGCCAGGCGCAGATCCCGCTCACGCTCCGTGCGCAGGGCGACGCGCTGGACCGCTGGATCGCCAGCCTCGCGACCGCCATCGACCGCCGCGCCGTTTCCGGGGAGATCGCCCTTACCGCTACGGGTCTCGCGCTCACCGAGCCGGTGCTGGGCCGCGAGCTCGATCGCGTCGCCGCCACCGCCTCGGTCCTGGCCACGCCCACCCTGGCCGACCGCGAGATCGACCTCCACGTCCGCTCGATCTATCCCGCGGTCGACGAATCCGGTTACCGCGACGCGGTCACCCACGCCACCGCGGTGATGACACCGCTCGTGGTGACCGTCGAGGATCGGCGCGTCACCGAGGACGTGGCCGCGGTCTCGACACTGCTGACGATCGAGCGCGTCGCCGCGCGCGCGGGCGACCTGCCCGCGCTGCCGGCGGGTGCCGTCGCCCCGAGCACGCGTTACCGATATGTCGTGACCTTGAACGCCGATCGGCTCAAGGAGTGGATCACGGCTGTGGCGGCGAAGCTCGATCGTCCAGCGGTCAGCGCGCGCTTCAGCGTGAACGCCGATGGCGTCCCGTCGGTCATTCCCGGCGCGACCGGGATCCGCGTGGCGCAGGACAAGCTCATCGCACAGCTGACGACCGATCTCCTGCGTCCCGCGGTCGGCACGCGCACCATCGCCGCGCCCGCGGCGATCGACACGCCGTCGTTCTCGACCGAGCAAGCGAATCTGTGGCTCCCGAAGATCTCGCGGACGTCGGAATTCACGACCTACTACCCGCCGAACGCTTCGCGTCACGCGAACATCTCGACCGGGTCGAGCCAGTTCGACGGCATCGTGATCCTGCCGGGCCAGACGTTCTCGTTCTGGGAGCTGTTGGGACCGGTCACCGTCGAGCGCGGTTACGCCTACGCCGGCGCGATCATCAACAACCGTTCCGACGAGAACGTCATCGGCGGCGGTCTCTGCCAGGTCTCGACCACGATGTTCAACGCGGTGTCGAAGCTGGGCTACGAGATCGTCGAGCGGCACGCGCACGGCTATCTCATCGACCGCTATCCGCTCGGCCTCGACGCCGCGGTGTTCGAGCCCGGCGTCGATTTCAAATGGAAGAACGACACCGAGGCGCCGGTCTTCCTGTGGTCGTGGAACGACGCGACGAGCGTGACCTTCGACGTGTGGAGTGTCCCGACGGGTCGCACCGTCGTCTTCAGCAACGCGGTGCAGCGCAACTTCGTCGACGTGCCTGCGGATCAGCCCGCGGATCCCGCGTTCCCGCCGGGCGTCAAGGTCGCGGGACGTGACGTCGTCCGTACGCGAACCGTGTACGTGGGCGACAACGTCCTGTACCAGGACACGTTCTACAGTCACTACGCGCCCGTGTGGGGCGGACCGGCACCAACGCCCACGCCGTAAAGCGCGCGCTCGCGTTCGGCGGCGCCGGACGAAGCTTCCCCGAGCGGAAGATCACATGAGATAACGGCCAGACAGGCGAGCCGTTAGACGACCGTGGTGGGAGCAAGCCGCCAAGAAAAGCTCGATCGGCTCATCGAAAGCGTCGCACGTGGGGAGCGTGATCTGGCGTCGATCGGTGACGCGAAACTTCGCGAGGCCGTGCGCGTTGCGCTCCGTATGCACGACGACGCATCGAGCGGTCTTGATGCACTCGCACGAGCACGCATGCGCGACCGTGTGCTCGGTTCGGTGCGACCGCGTCAGCCCTCGATCGTCGATCGCGCGACGGGGGCGTTCGAGATACTCGCGCGACCTGCTCCGTATGCGATGCGTGTCATCGCCGTCGCGGCGCTCTGCATCGCGATCGTCGCGGGCGCGACAGTCGCGAGCGCGGACACCCTACCCGACGACACGCTGTACTCGTTGAAGCTTGCGGGCGAGGATCTGCGCCTCACGCTCGCGCTGAGCTCCGGCGATCGTGCCGCCGTGCAGCTTTCGATCGCGGAGCATCGCCTCGCCGAAGCCGAGCGACTCGCGAGCAGCGGCCGGGACGAGGATGCGCTCGTCGCTTCGAGCACGTACTCGCAGCAGATCGCGGAGGCGGCCGCGGAGCTCGCCGAGCTCGAAGCCTTGCAACCCGAAGTGGTAGCGCTCGTCGCTCAGCTCGACGCTCGCTTCAACGAGCAGCGAGCGCGGATGCAGCTGCTGGCGCTGAAGCTGTCGGCGGACCCCGCCACCACCCACGCGTCAAAGATCCTCGCGGTGGTCGCGGCGCCCACCCTCGCGCCGGGCCGGGTCGGCGTGCAGCGGATCGCCGAGACCGCGGCCGGAGTGGCAGAGGATCTGGCATCGCGGAGCGCTGTGGCGGTCGCGCCGGGGGCGAGCCCCCAGCCCCGCGCGTCCCGCGCCGCCGAGGTCACGCGCCGTAACGCCGAGCACGCGCGGGCCGCGGCGGAGCGGGCGAAGGCGAAGATCGCCAAGGACACGAACGCCGACCCGCCGGCTCCGGACGATCGGGGGGATCGCGACTAGCTGCGACCCCTAGAGCGCGCGGCGCAGGAGGTCGAGCGCCCCGAGCAGCGCGCGACGGCGGCCTTCGAGCAGCGACCCGAAGCGGATCGTCGCGCTGCGCGGACGATCGGGCGTCCAGATGCGCAGCTCCGCGCTCCGCTCGCCGTGTGGCACGACGAGGCGCACCTCGGGCACGGGTCGCAGGTCGGCGATGAGCCGTGTCAGCTCGTCGGCCTCCGCCGCGGGCCGGACGAACCCGCGCTCGTACCAGGCGGCCGCGCCGGGCACCTCGGCGAGCGTGCGGGCGACGTCCCCTCCCGACAGCGACTCCGCGGTCGCGAGGTGCCACCCCCGCTCGCTCAGGCCACGGCCGATGACCTCCCCGAGCGTCTCCTCATCCGTGCCCCAGACGTACTGACCCAGCCGCTCGCGGACCTGTCCCTCCATCTGCGCGATGCGTGCGTCCATCGTCGCGGGATCGGTGTCCTTGTCGGTGATCCGCACATGCACCCCGTCGTTCTTCGCCTTCGTTACGACCGTGGGCGCGGTCGAGCGCACGAGCTCGCCGAGCGCCTCCTCGGCCATCGACTCGCCGATGCCGAGCAGCTTGAGCGTGCGCGAGCGGAGCACCGCGCCCGCGACCAGCGTCGGCTCAACGTGGTGCTCCCACATGTAGGTCATTTCGCGCGGAACGCCGGGCATCGCGACGATCCGCTTGTCGCCCTTGCGCACGTCCCAGCCCGGCGCGGTGCCGTTCGGATTCGGCATCGCCCGCGCCGACGGGATCAGCCAGGCCTGCTTGCGGTTGCGTTCCGGCATCGGGACGCCACGGGCTGCGAACCATTCGCGCAGCTCGCGCTCGAGGTCGGGATCGACGACCGGCTCCTCCCCGACGACCGCGGCGATGGTCTCGCGTGTCAGATCGTCCTCGGTCGGTCCCAGACCTCCGGTCGAGATGACCAGGTCCGAGCGACCGAGCGCCCGCTCCAGCGTCTCGCGACACCGTGCGGGGTTGTCGCCGACGGTGGAGATGAAGAGGCAGTCGATGCCGAGATCCGCGAGACGCGATGCGAGGTAGTGTGCATTGGTGTCGACGATCTGACCGAGGAGCAGCTCGGTGCCGATGGAGAGGATTTCGGCGCGCACTGGCTGACCTCCTCGCTCGTCCGGCTGGCACGCCACTTGCACCTTCGTGGACGACAACTCAAGAAATCCCAACCCTTCCCTTCCTCACCACGAGACCCCGCCGAAAGGCGGGGTTTTGTGGGTCAAGGAGGCCGGGAGGCCTAGGGTACGATGCGCCGGTCCGAGACCGTCGTGGAGGTGAGTCGTGGCCAACGGCTATTGCGTCAAGTGCAAGGCCTCGCGCGAGATCAAGGACGCGAAGCAGATCACGATGAAGAACGGGCGGCCGGCCACGCAGGGCTCCTGCCCGGTCTGCGGGACGAAGATCTTCAAGATCGGCGCGGCCTAGTTCCTGCTGCCGACGAGCCCGTCGGAGGTGCGCGCGAAATGAAGGTCAAGGATCTGATGACACCCAGCCCCACGGTGTGCCGGCCGAGCGACACCGTCTCCCAGGTGGCGACGCTGATGAAGCAGGAGGACTGCGGCGCGATCCCGGTGATATCGGACGAGGGGAAGCTCATCGGCATCGTGACCGATCGCGACATCGTGGTTCGTGGTGTTGCTGCGGGCAAGGACCCACGCACGACGCCGGTCTCAGCGGTCATGACCGCCGATCCGAGCACGCTGACGCCCGATGCGGACGTGGACCAGGCGGAGAAGCTCATGGCCGATCGTCAGGTGCGGCGGCTGCCGGTGGTCGAGGACGGACACCTCGTCGGCATCCTCGTGACCGCGCACCTGGCGCGCCGCGACGATGCCCGCGACGTGGGCCAGACGATCAAGGAGATCAGCGAGCCGAAGAGCGGACGGGGTTCGCACGCGCGCGGCTGATCCATCGCGCAGTTCTCCACAGAGCGTCAACATTTTCGCGTTCGCTATGCGGGCTGCTGGTCATTAACATTTGAACGGGCCAGTAGCTCAGCGGTAGAGCAGGGGACTCTTAATCCCTTGGTCGTGGGTTCGAATCCCTCCTGGCTCACTCGCTTTGGAAGAGACGGTGACGCACGGTCCGAGCCTCTCGGATCAGGTCACGAAGGACCCTAATCGGACGCCGTCTCGACGACCAGGCCCGCGCGATCACGCGGCTGCTCGAGTCCGGACGCTAGGACCGCCCAACGCCGCCACCGTCCGCGCGCAGGAACTCAACAAGCAGTGCATTCACCCGGTCCGGTCGTTCCAGCTGTACCCAGTGGCTTGCGTCCGGCAACCGCTCGACCCGCATGTGCGGGACCAAGTCACGATCCGGCGCCGCGAGCTCGGAGCCGAGGAACGGATCGCGTTCTCCCCAGATCACGAGCGTCGGTGCGTCGACACGCGCGACGGAACGCGCGCCGCTCCGCATGCCGCGGAAGACGGCCCGGTAGTAGTTGACCCCGGCCGTGAGCGCGCCGGGTCGCGCGGTCGCCTCGATGTATCGATCGACTTCGGACTCGTCGGCGGTCATCGTGCGATAGATGCGCCGCATCGTCCTGTACCCGTCGGCGCGCATGACCGCTTCGGGCAGCCACGGGACCTGGAAGAAGAACATGTACCAGCTGCGGCGCAGCTGCTTCACGGTGCGTATCGCGCTCAGGAACGCACGCGGGTGCGGGGCGTTCACGATCACCAGGCGATCGAGCTTCGCCGGATACGCCATCGCGAAGCTCCACGCCACCCCGCCGCCCCAGTCGTGACCGACGACGCTCGCGCGCTGCGCGCCGAGCGCTGCGATGAGTGCCGCGACGTCCCCGCACAGCCGCGACATGCGATAAGCGTCGACACCCTTCGGCTTGTCCGAGAGGTTGTAGCCACGCATGTCGAGCGCGACGACGCGGAAGCCCGCGCCGGCGAGCGCGGGGATCTGATGCCGCCACGAGAACCAGAACTCGGGAAAGCCATGAAGCAGCACGACGAGCGGCCCAGACGCGGGGCCGGCTTCGACGTAATGGAGCCGGACTCCGTCGACGACGGTGAAGCGATCCTCGCCGAGATCGCTCACATCGTCGGCCGGCCTGCGTCGATCGCCGCCGCCGCGCTTGGCCCGAAAGTCATTCGCATCGGCGGCACGTCGCGTCGCTGGATCTTCCGGGGCGCGAGGACGCGGGCCGCGATATTCGGCGCGAAGAGGGAGCTTGGCGGACGCAGGAGGTGGGTGACGTGCCTGAAGGCGGAGGACACGACCTGATCCTCTATGGCGACGGTCTGCAGCCGTCGCATGTAGCCGCCGATCGCGCGGGCGCTCAGCCCGCCTCCACGTCGCCCCTCCGTCGTGGGATACGCGAGATCGGCGGCCGTCGCTAGCAGCCAGGGCACGCTGGTGACGCGCGCCAGCCGTCGTTGGAATCGATGGGCGAAGCCGCGCTTCTGCGGACCGGCGAGGGCGTGCGACAGCTCTTCGGCCTCGACAGCGCACACGCTCATTCCCTGGCCGTAGACGGGGTTGAACGTACAGGCCGCGTCGCCCACGACTATGAGGCCGTCGGGCCAGCGAGGCAGCTCGTCGTACCCCCGCCGCACGTTGTCCGTGCGACGGTAGCCGCGCGCCGAGGACAGCGGCGTCGACCGGCTGATGACCTCGTACAGAATCGGGGTCTGGAGCGACCGCGCGAACTCGAGGAAACCGGCATCGTCGGTCGGTGGGTGGTCACCGCCAACGCCAACGATCGTGACGAGCCAGCGGTCGCCGTCGATGGGGAAGAGGACGCCTCCACGCGGAGACCGGGGCGATGGAAGAAAGAACAGCATCTTCCAATCAGCGGCGAAGCCGACTGGAGGCGCGTAGTAGCGGCTCGCGTAGCCCGCACCCGAGACGACACGTGTCTCCGCCGGCGCCTCGTATCCGATGGCGCGAAGCCACGCCGGCATGTCCGAATCGCGGCCGCTCGCATCGACGACCAGCTCTCCGAGGAGGTCCTCGACCGGCTGCGTCATGCGATCGCCGCGTGGCCGGAGGCGGATGCCGGCGATGGAGGCGCCATCGCCGCGCGGTATGAGCCCCTCGACCTCCCTCTCCTCGACCACTGCGATCGCTGGATCTGCGGCGACCCGGCGTCTCACGTTGAATTCCAGCAGCTCACGACTGCAGGACAGGAGGCTCAGCGGCCACGGTGATGACCGCATCGCCCATCCCATCGGCGTGAGCGCGAGCACGTCGTTTGGCGCTATCAGGGGCACGGCACCCTGGCCGCGGAGCTCGCCGACCAGGCCGGGAAAGAGTTTCTCGAGGACCAGCTGTCCGCGTGCGAGCAGCACGTGCGCGTGCGGTGACTGCGGCACGCCCTTGCGGTACACCGGGGCCGGCGGGAACGCGTCGCGATCGACGATGGTGACATGCTCGAAGTGATCGAGCAGCGCGCGAGCTGCGAGCAGGCCGGCCATGCTGCCGCCGACGACGATCGCGTGACCCCGTCGCGAGCTCGTGCGCACACCTCCGCCGCCGCCCACCTCGGCGAAGGCGGCAGCATAACCCCGGCCGTTGGTCGGCTATCCGCCGCAGGGGGGCGGGCCATCATCGGGCCGAGCCTTCGCACGAGTTGCTCCATCGGCTAAGGACGCGAAGGCACGCGGCCAGGGTTCCGCGCCACTTGCGGATATTGGCTCGTCCGTTCGTGGACACACTGATCCGCCATTCCTCCATCAAGCCATCCAGGGCCCGACCTGGAGGCGAGGAGCGTGCGGAGGAGCGCGGCTGAGCGGTTCGAATAGTGTCCCTTGCGGTTCACCGTTTTTTTACGCGTTAGGGAAGCGCTGGCTTTCTCACGAGCCATGCGACGGCGTCGGCGCGCCTGCTGAATGCGCTCATAGAGTCGTGGCGCTCGAGGTTCGCCAAGGCCCGGAATGCTTGGTTCAGCCCACGGACTATCGGGTTTTGCGCGACGACTGCGATCCGGCTCGACTTTAGGGTCTTGGCTGCCCGCCAGTCGCTCACGAGATCGTGTATGTCGTCGAATCCCATCAGCCCGGCCTTCATCCGCGTCTCGTCCACGAGGATGCGTAGCACGCCGCCCTGCAGCGCGAGGACCTCGAGCTGGGCGAGCAGCGCGTGAATGTTCGCCCGATCTGCATGTCCCGAGATCTCGACGAGGGTGATCTCGTCGCTGCCTTCAAGGAAGCGGCTTATCTCGTACGTGGACACGGGCCTAGGCTAGAGCCATCGAGCCAGATCCATGGGGGAGTCGCTCATGTTCAAGGGCAGCCGGGCTTATTCGGGTTTTTCCGTCGACAACATCGATGCCGCGAAAGCCTTCTACGGTGGCACGCTCGGGCTGGACGTCCGCGTGGGTCAGATGGGCATCCTCGAGCTCCACCTTCCCAGTGGCGCGACCGTCATCATCTATCCCAAGGACGACCACGTGCCGGCGACCTTCACCATCCTCAACTTTCCTGTCGAAGACGTCGATAAAGCGATCGACCAGCTTGGAGCGGCCGGCGTGAAGATGGAGCGGTATCCGGGCTTCGATCAGGATGCGAAGGGCATCGCACGCCGCGATGGCCAGGAGATCGCCTGGTTCAAGGATCCGGCCGGGAACACTCTCTCGGTGCTGAAGGCCCCTCGGCGCTGATCTCGCCCGTACCGGTGAGGTCTGCGGGAAACCGTGAAGGAGGACGATCAGCGGTCCCCGTCCTTCGACGAGGCAGCTGAGAGTCACACCGTCGAGACGAATGAGCTCTCTCATCGCCGTGCGGCGCTGACGCGCACTGCCCCCCACATTGTCGCGCGCGGGAGCGCCTCTCGGTCTCGCCGCGTTGGAACGGCGGTCTCGTGGACGCGTGCGCCTAGGAGCGAAGCGCTCTTTCGTACAGATCGGTGTGTCGGATCACGTGCATCCCAGCCCTCTCGTACAGTCGCGTCGCGCCAGTCAGGTTCTCCGAGTCGACGTCCAGTGCGGCGCATGTCAGGCCCCGCCTGCGGAAGGCACGGAGGCTTTCGGCGAGCAGCGCGAGACCGAGACCCTGGCGGCGCCACGGACCGCGCACGGCCAGATAGGCGACGTACCCGGCGCCATCACCGCGCGCGATGTTGAGGCAGCAACCCGCGAGCTCGTCGTCGGCCCAACCGAGAAAGCACAGTGGACGGTCGTCATCTCGCTGATCGACGTACGCGCTGAACCGGTCGTACGGGAGATCCACGTGGCCCCAGTTGTCCCGGAAGGATTCGTTCACCGTGTCCAGGACCGTCCGTTCGTGACCGCGCTCGAAGGTCGTGACGCGGATCGCCGCCGGCCACATGGGTGGTGGCGGCTCGTTGGTGAGGTCCATCTCCATCACCCAGGCCCGTCGCACCAATGCGTAGCCGTTCGCCGCGAGCCCTGTGCGCGTCGACTCATTGAGATGCCCCACGGATCGACGTACGACGACGCGGCGGCCCGTCGGCACCAGCGCGGCGAGCTCGCGCGCGCTCATCGATCAGGCGCTCCAGCTCCGCTTCGATCCCGCGCTCTCGATGAGATGGCCGGACGTTGACGCTCGCGCCGAGATGATCTGGCTCACCGCGCCGCTGTCGGCGCGCTGACACTCCTGGATCAGCGCCACGACTGACGCGAAGTCGTCGGGAGTCGGACGCCGCATCCGATATCCATCCATGCAAGTCAACGTATCGCGTGAAACAGCGAGGGCAAGAGGGTGGACCCTTATCGTCGCCGTGGTAGCCCAAACCAGCGAGGAACGGTCTTCTGGTACCCGAGATAGGTCTCGCCGAACCGCGCCCGAAGCTGGCGCTCCTCGGTGGGGATCTGGATGAAGGTGAAGAACACCCACCACAAGATGAAGCCGATGAAGACCGCGACGCTGCCGTAGAAGATCGCCCAGCCCAGCCACATGACGAGCTCGAGGAGATACATCGGGTTCCGGGAAAAGCGGTAGGGGCCTTCGTAAAGCAGCTGCCGAGGCGTTCCTTCCCACTGCGTGACTCCGGTGGTGCGGACGAAGTGCAGGCTGAGGCCCCACGCGATCATCGCCAGGCCCAGCGCGGCAGGGATCAAGCCGATAAGGTTCCACGCGCCCGGACGCCCATCCGACCAGCCGTAGCGGGGAACGAGGAGCGAGATCGCCCACGGCAGCGCCACATGCACGCCGAGGCCGAGGGGGATCAAGAGGAGCGGACGTGCCCAACGATGGATACGCCGACGTGTAGAAGGCTCGGCCGCACCCGATCTATTCATCGCGTCTCCCGTCAGCCGGCACACATTACGTCACTCATCGTTGGCAGGGCGCTTTGAGCGCTCTTATAGAGTCCCCGCCATGAGGCCACGTCACGGCGGTCGGGCGTCCGGCGAAACGACTGATAGCCGCTCCGCGAATGGGTCGGCGGAGGTCCGGACGTGGTCCGATGTGCTCAGCAGCCTGCGGCCGCGGAACGTCCGTGCGCTCGCCATCACGCTGGGGTTCGCGGTCATCATCGTCAGTGTTCTGACGGTCGTTCCGCCGCCCTGCTACCGGCTCGTGGTGTGGTCGTCGAATGAGAAGTTCGATCTGCTCGCCGATATCGCCGCCAAGTACACCGCGCCGCGGGTCGATCGCCGCTGCGTCACCGTCAGCATCGTGCAGAAGCCGTCGGGCGACGCCGAGCACGCGCTCGCGCGCGGCTGGCAGACCAGCGACGGAGAGCAGCCTCACGTTTGGACGCCGGCGTCGACGACATGGGTTCGGCTGTTGCAACAGCACACGGCCGGCAAGTCGAACCTGGTCCCGCCGGTGCCGCTGCCGCTCATGACGTCGCCGACGGTCATCGGCATGCCAGGACAGATCACGGACGTCCTGGGACGCCACATGGGCTGGTCAGACATGCTGCGGTACGCGCGAGATCCAGAAGCGTGGCGGCAAGCGAGCCGATCCGACTGGGGGCCGTTCGCGCTTGGCAAGACCAATCCGAACGTCTCGACGTCGGGCCTCCATGCACTGGTCGCGACGTACCAGGCGGCGAAGGGCGGGACTGTGCCTCCCACGCGCGCGGACATCGCTCGCCCGCAGACGCAGGAATTCGTGCGCGGCGTCGAGTCCGGCGTCCTGCATTACGCGGACTCGGTCAACGCCTTCCTCAAGCGCCTTTACGAGCGCGATCAGCGCGGCGAGGCCCTGAAGTACGTCTCCGCATTGCCGATGGAGGAAAAGCAGCTCTTCGATTACAACCGCGGTAACCCCGAATCGAAATATCCGCCCGCGAGGCAGCCCCTGCCGAACGTGCCGCTCGTCGCCGTTTATCCGACGGAAGGCACGCTCGAGGCGAATCACCCGTATGTCGTCCTCAACGGGATAGACGCTGCGCATCGCCAGGCGGCGCAGGATTTCTTCACGCATCTCGTGAAGCCGGAGGTCCAAAGCCGTTTCTGCGCCGAGGGTTTTCGCAACCACGACGGGCTCGCGTGCACCGATCCCGTGGACCCCGGCATCGACCCGAACCTTCCCGGGTCGTATCTGAGTCTCCCGGCCCAGCCCGGCGTCCTCGCGCAGATGCAGGATTCGTGGACCGATCTGCGCAAGAAAGCCCAGGTGCATCTCGTGTTCGACATCGGCGGGACCATGTCGGAATTCCTCGAGAGCCAAGGCAAGACAAAGCTGGAGCTGGCGAAGGAGGCCGCCGTCGAGGCCCTGGGTCGTGATCTGCTCGCGCCGGACGACGAGGTCGGACTCTGGGCCTACTCGACGAATCTCGATGGCGAGCGCGCCTATCGGCGGATCCTGCCGCTCCTACGAGTCGATGTGGGCATGGGCCAGCTCATCGAGTCGATACGAGCCCTGCAACCCGTGGCCGGCGGGAAGGGACTGTACTCGACGGTGCTCGCATCCATGTTCGATATCCGGGCGCGCGAGAAGCTCGATCGCATTCGCGCGGTGGTCGTCTTGACCGACGGGCGGAACGACGATCCGCGGAACAACGACTACGTTGGGTTCATCAACACGCTTCGCAATCAGAGCGATGATCTGCGGGTGCGTGTGTTCACCATCGCCTACGGCGGCGCCGATGAGGC
>JBKPCZ010000113.1:0-5689 GCA_046727665.1 Chloroflexota bacterium | reverse complement strand
ACGCCCTTCGATGCCGGCGACGAGCGCGGCGCACTCGAGGAGCCGCGGTCCAAGCGTGGGATGCGCCAGGTAGGCGACGGCCTCGGCAAGCGACGACACGGCGAACGTCTGCGAAGTCGCGCTCTGGCCGAGCCCCGAGACCTGCGGAAAGATGAACCACATCCAGTGGCTGCGCTTGCGGCCGGCACGGAGCTCCCTCACTACGGCCGCGTATATCGGCTGCTGCGCATCGACGAACCGCTGCAGTTGAAAGCGATCGTCCGTCGCCCGCGGCGATCCTCCGGTCACCCTCCCGACATTGCCGGCAGGATCTCCACGATCTTCGCGGCGCTGAGATCGGCGTTCTGTTCTAGGAAGCGGGCGTCCTCGCCGTCCACGAACACCGTCACGAAGCGGCCGAAGGCGCCGTCGCGGAGCACCCGCGCGCCGAGCTCCGGATAGCGCGCGGCGATCTCACGCTGCAGCGATGCGAGGTCGGTCGCCTCGAGCTGGATCGTCCGCTCGCCACCGACCGCGGAGCGCAACGGCGTCGGAAGGCGCACGGTGACGCTCACGCCAGCACCTCCTCGTACGCGAGACGGAACGCGTCGGCATCGGCGTCGATGACCGGACCGAGCGCGCCCTCTTCGGGACCGCCCTTGTAGCCGTTGCCGGTGAGGTAGAGGACGACCGTCTCGCCGGGATGGAAGACGCCGCGCGACGCGAGCTGCTTCGCGGTCGCGACCACGACGCCGCCGGCCGGCTCGACGAGAACGCCCTCGGTCGTCGCGAGCAGGGTCGTCGCGGCACGGATCTCGTCGTCGCTGACGGACGCCGCGCTTCCGCGCGTCTCGCGGATGATCTTCACCGAGCCATCGCCATCCGCGGGCGCGCCGATCGCGAGCGACTTCGCGAGCGTCTCCGGCCGCCTGACCGGCTCCACCGGTCGCCAGTTGTCGAGGACCGCATCGGACACCGGCGCGCACCCCGAGGGCTGCGCCGCGTGGATGTGGAAGTGCGATTCGGGAACGAGACCTGTCGCGCGAAGCTGATTCGCCGCCGTCGCTTGACGCGTGAGGAGCGCGCCCGAGCCGACCGGCACGACGATGTGATGCGGCAGGGTCCAGCCGAGCTGCTCGGCGCATTCGAACAGGACGGTCTTGCTTCCCTCCGCGTAGTACGGACGCAGCGTGAAGTTCACGAAGCCCCAGCCGTACTCGTCAGCGAGCCGACCGCAGAGGCGGTTCACCGCGTCGTATGGACCGCGCACGCGCACCACCGTCGCGCCGTACGCGGCAGCGCTCGCGATCTTTCCCGACCCGATATCGGCGGGGACGAAGACGAACGCGCGAAGACCGTTGCGTGCCGCGGCCGCCGCGACCGCGCCGGCGAGATTTCCGGTCGACGCGCAGGCGATGGTGTCGAGCCCGAGCTCGAGCGCGCGCGCGAGCGCGACCGATACCGGTCGATCCTTGAAGGAGAGCGTCGGATTGCGGGTGTCGTCCTTGAGGTAGAGGCGCTCGATCCCAAGCGCCGCGCCGAGTCGGGGCGCCGGGGTGAGCGGCGTCCAGCCCACCGGCCAGTGCGTCGCGGGCGCTGCCACCGGAAGGAGCGGCGCGTAGCGCCAGAGCGACGCCGGTCCGCGCTCGATGTCCGCACGCAGAGTCTCGGTGTCGAAGATGCTGAGGTCGTAGTCGGGCTCGATCGGACCGAGACACTCGCCGCAGACGTAGCGCTCGTCGGCCGGCTGCAGCACGCCGCACGCGCGACAGCGAAGACCGCGCAGCGCGGTGATCTCCTTGAGCGTCGTCGCCATGTCCGTTCTCCTCTCAAAATCAAAAGGCCTCCCGAACGGGAGGCCTAACGTGCCGCGGTGCGCGAAAGACGGTGTGGGCTCAGCCTCCCAAACGCGTAGCAGGCCCCGCTAGGGGGGCCATCGGCATGGACATGGAGATCCGCTGAGCCATCGTGCACACACCGTAGCGAGGCCCGCCGGCTGGCGTCAAACGCGACGTTGGGGCGTCAGGCAGGTTGCACAAGGTCCGTACACTGGCGGTCTTTCCGGACTGGGCGGTCTATCTAAGGGGAGGGCGATCACGTGAGCTTCCAGGACAAGACCTTGACCTGCCGCGACTGCGGCCAAGAGTTCATTTGGACGGCCGGCGAGCAAGAGTTCTACGCCTCGCGCGGACTTCAGAACGCACCGAGCCGTTGTCCGGCCGATCGCGCCGCGCGTCGCGCGGGCGGTGGCGGTGGCGGCGGTGGTGGCGGCGGATATGGCGGCGGTCAGCGCGAGATGTTCAGCGCCGTGTGCAGCAACTGCGGCAAGGAAGCTCGCGTGCCGTTCCAGCCACGTGGCGACAAGCCGGTGTACTGCTCCGATTGCTTCGAGCAGCGCCGTCCGCCGAGGAGCGCGTACTAACTCGACGTTCTGGCGGGGCGCAGCGAATCCGCATAGTCGAGGAAGTCGAGATCGCCGGGAGAGTGACCGAGCTGCGTGAGCAGCTGCGCCGATTCCGCGCGGTGCTGCTGGCTGTGCGTGACCATGTGGATCAGGTAGTACCAGAGGGGATACGTCTCCCGCGGGTCGAGATCGGCGCTGCGCGCGAGTGCCGCATCGTCGAGCGTCGCGACCCACTGGCGCATCTCGGCCTCATCGCGCGTCCAGTGATCGCTCAGTGCCGCGACGGTGCGGTAGTCGGAGACGGGAAGCGTCCTTCGCCACTCCTCCTCCGGACGCCGCTGTAACCGGAGCCGCCAGCTCAGCTCGACATCGAGGATGTGCACGAGCGTCGCCCGCAGGTCACGGCCTGGGATCACCGACGGCAGCGTGAACTGCGCGTCGGTCAACCGCGCTGCGGTGGCGAGGATCCGGCGGTGCGCCCAGTACGTGAAGTCGAAGAGGGTCGCGAGCTCGCTCTGTCGCACCCCGCCGATGCTAGCCGCCCGTACGATTGGCCCATCGAGACGATCTGGCGCCCCAGCGAAGAGACCATCGCCAGCGCGAACATCACGCGCTACCTGCGCTGGCTCGCGCGCGAGCGCGGTCTCGATTTCGATGGCTACCAGGACCTCTGGCGCTGGTCCGTGACCGACCTCGATGCCTTCTGGGCGTCGATCTGGGACCACTTCGGCGTGCGCGCGAGCCGCCCGTACGAGCGCGTGCTCGCCCGCGACGCGATGCCGGGCGCTTCGTGGTTCCCCGGCGCGGAGCTCAATTACGCGGAGCACGCGCTCACGCGACGCGACGATCACCCCGCGCTGATCGCGCGATCGGAGACGCGCGGGCTCGATCGGTCCACGACCGTGACGTACGCCGAGCTCGCGCGGCAGGTCGCGGCCGTACGCGCGGGGCTCGTACGGCTCGGCGTCACGCGCGGCGACCGCGTGGTCGCGTACCTCCCGAACATTCCCGAGACCGTCGTCGCGCTGCTCGCGGCCTCGAGCCTCGGCGCGATCTGGTCGAGCTGCTCCCCGGACTTCGGCACGCGGGCGGTGGCCGATCGCTTCAGCCAGCTCGAGCCGAAGGTCCTCTTCGCGGTCGACGGGTATCGCTACGGCGGTCGCGACTTCGATCGCGCGCCTGAGCTCGCCGACATCCAACGCGCGCTGCCCAGTCTGAAGGCGACGGTCGTGCTCCCCTACCTGAGACCGGATGAGCCGCCGGCCCGGACCGGGACACGGATGTCGTGGGCGGAGCTCGCGTCGGAGAGCGCGCCGCTCGAGTTCGCGCAGCTGCCGTTCGAGCATCCGCTCTGGGTGCTCTACACCTCAGGCACCACGGGTCTGCCCAAGGGACTCGTGCACAGCCAGGGCGGGATCCTGCTCGAGCATCTCAAGTCGCTGGCGCTGCACCAGGACCTCGACACCAACGATCGGTTCTTCTGGTTCACGACGACCGGCTGGATGATGTGGAACTACGTGCTGGGAGTGCTGCCGCTCGGCGGCACCGCGGTCCTGTTCGACGGCAGTCCTGCCTACCCCGACATGGGCACGCTCTGGCGCTACGCGGCGGACGTCGGCGTCACGTACTTCGGCACGTCGGCGGCGTTCATCCAAGGCTGCATGAAGGCGAAGATCTCGCCCGACCAGGGCGGCGACCTGAGCCGCGTGCGCGCGGTCGGCTCGACGGGCGCGCCGCTCGCGCCGGAGGGATTCACGTGGATCATCGACGCGCTCGGACGACCCGTGCCGGTCGGAAGCGTGAGCGGCGGCACGGACGTGTGCACCGCGTTCCTTCAGTCCTGTCCGCTGCTTCCGGTCCGCGCCGGCGAGCTCCAGTGCGCGGCCCTCGGCGCGAAGATCGAGGCGTATTCCCCTGAGGGAACGCCCGTCGTCGGCGAGGTCGGCGAGCTTGTGATCACCCGGCCGCTGCCGTCCATGCCGGTGTTCCTCTGGAACGATCCCGACGGCGCGAGATATCGCGCGAGCTACTTCGACGTGTTCCCGGGCGTGTGGCGTCACGGCGACTGGATCCGCTTCAACGAAGACGGGTCGTCCGTGATCTACGGACGCTCGGACGCGACGCTCAACCGCGGTGGCGTGCGCATGGGCACGGCCGAGTTCTACCGGATCGTCGAACAGCTCCCGGAGATCAAGGACAGCCTGGTGGTCGAGGTCGGCGGCGAGAACGCGGAGCTCGTGCTCTTCGTCGTGCTCGCGCCGAACGCATCGCTCGATGAGGCGCTGCGCCGCCGAATCAACGAGACGCTGCGACGCGAGCTGTCACCGCGTCACGCACCCGATCGCATCCTCGCGGTGCCCGAGATCCCGAAGACGCTCAACGGCAAGAAGCTCGAGGTCCCGGTGAAGCGGCTGCTCATGGGCCAGCCGCTCGCGGGCGCGGTCAGCGAGGGCGCGGTCGCGAACCCGGCGAGCCTCGGCGTGCTCGTCGAGGCCTACCGCGGTGGCGCAGCGGCCGCGCGTTAGCTCGCGATTCGGTCCAGCGCCTGACGTCCTAACAGAGCGAGGTGCAGTGCGAGGCGGTCGTCCGCGCTGCTGAGCTTCGCGCCGGTGAGCTGGCCGATGCGGCGCAGCCGCTGACGCACGGTGTTGCGGTGGAGATACAGCTCGCGCGCGACGCCGTTCACGCTGCCGTGCAGCTTGAGGTAGGCCTCCAGCGTGCGGACGAGATCGGCGTAGCGCTCGTCGTCGGCGAGCGGTCCGAGCACGCGCTCGGCGAACGCCTCGATGTCGCTCTCGGGCTGTCCGAGCACGAAGCGGTACGGGCCGAGATCCTCGAAGTGCGTCGTCTTCGCCTTCCCTCCGTTCGTTCGCGCGAGCGAGACCGCCTGCTCGGCCTGAAGCAGCGCGAGGTGCGCGCCGGTGGCGCCGCGCTTCGGGCCGGAGACGGCGACGGACAGCTCGTCATCCTCCGCCTCCTTCGAGACGCGACGGCGCAGCCGCTCCCCCTCGCTGCGCGCGTCGACGTCCTCATCGACCTCGAATACGGCCGCGACGACGTCCGACCGCGTTCGCACGACCTTCGCGTCGGGCGGCGCCGCCGCGGTCACCGCGGTCCGCAAATGGCCATTGGCGATGCGGCTCGAGAACGCGATCGCCAGATATCTCGTGTCGCTCATCTCTCTACCTCCAGGACAACAAAAAGGCCTCCCTGTGGGAGGCCTTCGAACGAGTCGCTGAGAACGGGTATGCGAGCTAGCCGCCGCCTCCCAAACCGTGGTCGCCCATCGCACAGACGCAAGTGCAA
>JBKPCZ010000112.1:0-4471 GCA_046727665.1 Chloroflexota bacterium | reverse complement strand
GCTGACGTTCCCGGTGCGCGCCACCTCGACGAACGTCTCGAGGTGCGCCAGCAGCATGGATTCAGGCATCGCGCTCGCTTTCAGCCATATCAACGAAGTTTATAGCCTGCATCAGAACTAGCAATTGGACTGATGGCACCTTCGGCATGAAAGATGCCACCTCATCCACCCATGCTGCAACAACGACGGGAGACCGAAATGATCGAGCTTGACGAGCGGATCGCTATCGAGCGCGAGCGCGCCGAGCTGCTCAAGAAGCAGCTGGCGTGCGGGTGTCCGGACCTGTGTGACGTCGACCATGACAACTGAGACGAAGGCCGAGACGAAAGCCGAGACCTCGACGAAGGGCAGGACCTCCGAAAAGCGCGAGCTCGTTCCGTCCGCGCTCCTGCCGGAAGGGTTCGTCGTTCCGGCGTCGCGCTGGGTCGATCCGAGTACGCGCATGCGCGAGCTGCTCGACACCGAACCCTTCCTCTTCGGCCCGGGCGTCTACGACCCGCAGGGCGCCGAGCTCGCGATGTACTACGGCTTCAGGGCCGTGTACTTCAGCGGCTACTCGTTCGCGATCGGCCACCTCGGCACGACCGACATGGATCTGTACAGCGGTCCGGAGATCGCCGACGGCGCGCGGCGCACGGTCTCGGCACTCCGGAAGTTCCAGCTCACGATGGCCGTCGGCGATCCGGAGAAGGGCGTGAGTCCGAAGCACCTCGACATCCCGCCGGTCGTCGTCGACATGGACGGCGGTTACGGCAACCTCTTCAACGTCCAGCGCACGACCGAGCTGTACGTGACCGCGGGCGTCGCCGCCGCGCACCTCGAGGACCAGGTCCTCCCGAAGCGCTGCGGGCACATCGGCGGCAAGGCGCTCATCTCGGCGGACGAGATGATCGGCAAGCTGCGCATGGCGCGCGCCGTCGCCGAGGATCTCGGCCGCCCCGATTTCGTCGTCATCGCCCGGACCGACGGCGTGTCCGCCGTGGACGCGCCCGAGAAGGCGCGCGGGATCGAGCTCGCGACGGAGCGGGCGCTCCGCTATCTCGACACCGGTATCCCCGACCTCGTGTGGTGCGAGTTCCCGACCTCGGAGCGCGAGCCGGTGGAGCGCTTCGCCGATCAGGTGCACCGTCGCTTCCCCGACGCGCGTTTCGCGTTCAACTGGTCGAGCTCGTTCAAGTGGTTCAACGATCCGGACCCGATCACCTTCGCGCAGCTCGGCGAGCTGGGCTACCGGTTCCTCTTCATCACGCTCGGCGCGCAACACGCGATGGCCGAGGGACTCGCCACGCTGCTTCAGGCGATGAGCGAGAAGCAGGAGCAGGCGTACATCGAGCTGCAGCGGAAGGAGTGGGCTCCCGGTCGGGACCTCCCGAGCAAGAGCCACCACTTCTTCTCGGGCGTGCCGTACCACCAGGTGGTCGGCGAGGCGTTCGGCGGTTCGCGTCTCGGCGCGAAGTTCCACGAGAAGCTCGCGGAGGAGCGCGTCGTATGAAGACCGACGAGAGCTGGATCGCCGAGCAGGCGCGACTGCTCGCGCTCGAGGACGGCTTCGGGCCGGCCTACGTCGCCGACGGGCGCGGCAACGCGGCGGCGGTCAAGGACGACGCGGAGGCTGCGTCTCTTCGATCGTCCAGCGCTTAGCGATCTCGTCGCGGCGCAGCAGGATCCATCGTGATTCGTCGCGGGCCCACAGGATCGGTGGACCGGCGCGCCACGTGGCGGATACGAGGACCGCGGCGAATCGTACGTCGTTGACGACGGGATCTCTTCCGATCGCGATCCGCTCGATCCGGTAGGTCACCGGCGGATTCGCGCCGATCAGACTCTCCATCTCAACGTCGGTCGGGCGACCTGCGGTGAAGCAATCTCGGAGCGCGTGCTCCGATGAGCCGAGTCGCGTGAGGAAGCGATCCACGACGAGCTCCACTTCCGCCTGCGGCGGCGCGCACGGTGGCAGTGGTGCGCCGACATTCAAGACCGCCCCGGCGAGCGCACCGACCAAGACACCCGCGAGCGCCGGAGCGAACCACCAGGGTCGGGCAGGCTGACGCTGGTCGTCGCCCGCGGACAAGATCACGTCGCCACTACAACGCGGGCATGACGGCGTTCCCGTTCCGGCGCCCCGTCGGAGCGATCGATCCGTCGAGAGTCGGTACGCTCGACTCGTGACGCCGAAGGTCACGTGGCAGCAGGCACTCGCGTGGCGGATGCGGCGACAGCTCATCGAGCCCGTCGGGACGCTTCCGGTCCACGGCGTCGTGCGCCGTCTCTGCGGCGTGCAGACGCAGGTGGCCTCGACCGCCGAGCTCGCGGTGCGCATGCGGCGCACCACGTCGCGCCGCGGCGAGGTCGTTCGCGCCCTTGCTGAAGGGCGTCTCATCAAGACCTGGGCGATGCGCGGCACGCTCCATCTCCTCAGCCCCGAGGACGCCGGCGCGTTCCTCTCGCTCATCGCGGCCGGCCGAGCGTGGGAGAAGCCGAGCTGGGAGCGGTACTTCGGCATGAAGCGGCAGCACTGGGACCTGTTGCGCGAGGTCGTGCGCGAGGCGCTTGACGGCGCGCAGCTCACGCGCGAGGAGCTCATCCCGGCGATCACGCGACGCCGCAGCCTCGCCCACCTCGCCGACGAGCTTCGGTCCGGGTGGGGCACGCTCTTCAAGCCCCTTGCGTGGCAGGGTGAGTTGTGCTTCGGACCGAGCCGCGGCAATCGACCGACGTTCATGCGCCCGGACGCCGCGAGCGCGCGGTGGGGCGGCGTTCCCGATCCAGACGACGCGGCGGAGAAGGCGATCGTCGCGTACTTCCGTGCTTACGCCCCGGCGACGATGGTGTCGTTCCACCACTGGCTGAGCCGCGGCCGCGTCTCCCGGCGTCAGATACGAACCTGGTTCGACGCCGCGAGCGATCGTCTCGGGAAGATCGAGGTCGATGGCGAAACGCAGTACGTCCTCGTCGAGGACGTGGACGAGTTGGCGCGCGCGCGGCCGACGAAGGCGGTGCGTCTCCTTCCCGGTTTCGACCAGTACGTCCTCGGACCGGGGACCGAGGATCCCCACGTCGTGCCCGCGAAGCGACGGCGTGCCGTGAGCATGACCGCAGGCTGGATCTCCCCAGTGGTCCTCGCCGGCGGTGTTGTCCGCGGCACCTGGAAGCTCGACGGCGATACGGTGGCCGTGACCTGGTTCCGGGAGGGCGGGAGCGCGCCGCGGCCCGCGCTCAAAGCGGAGGTCGCGCGGCTCTCGGGGATCCTCGGACGTGAGCTCGACGTGCAGGTCGCGCTCGCCTAGCGGGGCTCTAGCCTAGAAGCGTGGCAGCACTCTCCGCCCGCGCTCTCGCGATGTTCGCGGCGACGCTCGCCGCGTACTTCCTCGCCGGGCGCGCGGGTCGCCGCGGCGGGCGCATGGTGGCGTGGATCAACCGCGCGGTCCTCAACCCGATCATCCTCCGCATCGCCGGACCGCTCGCGGTGTCCGTCGTCCATCACATCGGGCGCCGGACGGGGCGCCCGTACCGAACACCGGTCTTCGCGGAGCCGACGAGCGAGGGCTTCATCGTGGGCCTCATCTACGGCGCCGACACGGACTGGTGTCGCAACGTCCGGGCCGCCCGCGGCGCCGCGCTCGTGTATCGCGGCCACGAGCTGCGTCTGGTGAATCCGCGCGTCATCGATGCGGCCGCCGCGCGAGCAGTGCTGCCGCTGGGGATCTGGCTCATCCATCGGATGCTCGGCACGACCGGGTTCCTCACGCTCCGGCATCCGCGCGACGAATCGGCCGAGGCATCGCCTCATCGCGTGGCACCGACGACGCGTACTCATCGCGTGCGGCCGCGGCGGCTTCGGATGCATCGGCCACGCGCTCGCACGAAGGAGCGTCTTCGAACGCCGAAGCCGTGACGAGCCGCGAGCCGGTTTCGCGCGACGCTCACATTCCCGAGTCGGGCGGCTCCTCGAATTCCTCGTCCCAGCCTTCGGCCGACTCGAGCTCTTCGGCGTAGGTCTCGGGCTCGAGCCCGAGACTTTCGATCACGGCGATGAGGCCGTTGCGCTGCTCGGGCGGTGTCGTCTTGATCCAGCCGCGCACCACATCGTCCACCTCGACCTCGCTGGCGCCCCGCTGCTCCGCGACCGCTTCGCTCTCGTCGCGCGCGGCCGATCCGGCGAGCTCGCGCAGCGTCTCCGGCACCATCCGCACCAGCGCGAGGAGCACCGAGTCGGCGCCGTCGGTCCAGTTCATCCGATCGCGTCGATGCCGGTGGCGAAGCGCCCGATGATGAGCTTCTGGATCTGCGTCGTGCCTTCGTAGAGGCGATTGACGCGCGCGTCACGCCACAGCCGCTCGACCGGGAACTCATCCGAGAAGCCGTAGCCGCCGTGGATCTGGATCGCGCTGTCGCAGGCTCGCTGCGCGATCTCTCCGGCGTACAGCTTGGCGATGCTCGTCTCGCGCGTGCTCGCGACGCCCTTGTTCTT
>JBKPCZ010000111.1:0-11135 GCA_046727665.1 Chloroflexota bacterium | reverse complement strand
ACGATGTGCACTCCGCTGCCGGATTGCCCTGGGAGCTGTCCGCTCTGCGATCGGACTTCGACGGCCCCGGGCTGAAGATCGTCAACATCCATCCGCTGCGCGTCGCGCTCAACGTTCCCGACGAGGATTTCCACGAAGCGCTACGGCCGCTCGCTCAGGCGGTCGATGTCGACGCGCGTGCGGAGGCGTATGGCGGGAAAGGCACGCGGACGTTCCTCGAGGAGCTGTTCCAGCACGCGACCAGCGGTGACCGGCCACCGGTGCGGTTGCGTGACCTTTACGAACAGGCGGTCGAGCGAGGCATCGGCGACCGCGAGGGACGGGCCTAGACTCCGCCCGTGCGCGTCGCTGCGATACAGGCGCTCGAGCACCACCTTCCCGAGCGCCGACTCACCAACGATGAGCTCGCGGGCCTCTATCCGGACTGGACCGCCGCGAAGATCTACGACAAGACCGGCATCCGGGAGCGTCGTGTCGTCGGCGCGGACGAGTTCGCCTCGGACCTCGGCGCCGCGGCCGCGGAGAAGCTCATCGAGCGCACCGGCATCGACCGCTCGTCCATCGATCTGCTGGTGTACTGCACGCAGAGCCCCGACTACTTCCTGCCGACGACCGCCTGCGTGCTCCAGGAACGGCTCGGCCTGCCGACGACCACGGCCGCGTTCGACTACAACCTCGGCTGCTCCGCCTTCCCGTACGGGCTCGCGATGGTCCGCGGCCTGATCGAGACCGGCGCCGCGTCGAACGCTCTGCTTGTCATGGCCGAGACGTACTCGCGCTTCATCCACCCCATGGACAAGAGCGTCCGGACGCTCTTCGGCGACGCGGGCAGCGCGGTCCTCGTCACGGCGACGGAGCGTGAGGCTCCGACTCTCGGACCATTCGTTCTCGGCAGCGACGGGAAGGGCGCGGGCAACCTCATCGTGAAGCGCGGCGGGATGCGCCAGCCCCTCGGCACCGAGCCGCTCCCCGAGACGACCGACAACAGCGGCAACGTGCGCACCGAAGCGAATCTCTACATGAACGGACCGGCGATCCTGGAGTTCACGATCCGGCGTATCCCCGCGGTGTTCAAAGAGCTTCTCGCGCGCGCCGAGGTGACCCTGAAGGACGTCCGGTGGGTGGTCATGCATCAGGCGAACGAGTACATGCTTCGTTACCTGCAGAAGAAGATCGGCATCCCGGACGAGAAGTTCGCGGTGCATCTCGAGCACTGCGGCAACACGGTGTCCTCGACGATCCCGATCGTGCTGCAGCATCTGGTCAAGGAGGGGCAGGTCAAGCGCGACGACCTCCTCCTCACCCTCGGCTTCGGTGTCGGGTACTCGTGGGGAGCGAATCTCATCCGCTGGAGCCCCGACCTGTGAACCACCCATCGCGGGAACCGAGCCGCGCCTCCCAGCAGCGCGCTCGGGTGTGAACGAAGAGCAGTTCCTGCAAGGTCTCCGCGACCGCCTCGCCTGGCCCGACCTGGCACCGGACACCGACCTCGCGGGTGACGAGCGCTGGGACTCGCTCGCCCAGGTCGACGTGGTGATGTACGTGCAGGACGAGCTCGGCCACACGCTCGCGGCAGATGAGCTCCAGCGGATATCGAAGGCGCGGGAGCTCGTGGGACTCGTGCGCCAGCGCCTCGGTTAGATCAGCCTCGGAGCGCCTCCTTCACGAGCCGCGGGATCTCGCTGGGCGCGTTCGCGACCGGTATGCCAGCGGCCTCGAACGCCTTCACCTTCGACTCAGCGGTGCCCTGATTACCGGAGACGATCGCGCCCGCGTGGCCCATGCGCTTTCCGGGCGGCGCCGAACGGCCCGCGATGAAGGCCACCGCCGGCTTCTTGCCGTTGGCGCGCATGTACTCGGCGGCACTTTCCTCGGCGCTGCCGCCGATCTCGCCGACGATCACGATCGCCTCGGTGGCGGGATCCTCGTTCGGCAGGCGCACCGCGGCCGGTGTCGGCAGCCCGATGACGGGGTCGCCGCCGATGCCGAGGCAGGTCGACTGCCCGAGCCCCGCGCGGCTGAGGAGATCGGCGATCTCGTAGGTCAGCGTGCCGCTGCGGGAGACGAAACCGATCGCTCCCGGCGAAAAGTTCTCCGCCGGCATGATCCCGATCTTGCACTCGCCGGGCGTGATCGCGCCGGGGCAGTTCGGGCCGATGAGCGTCGTGGCGGAGCGCTCGAGGACGGACGCGACCTTGAGCATGTCCTGCACCGGGGTTCCCTCGGTGATCGCGATGACGAGGTCGAGCTCGGCGTCGAGAGCCTCGAGCATCGCGTCCATCGCGCCCGAGGCCGGAACGAAGATGATCGACGCGTTCGCGCCCGTCTCGGTCGTGGCGCGCGACACCGTGTCGAAGATCGGGAAGCCTTCGCGGGTGGTGCCGCCCGCACCGGGCACGACACCGCCGACGACCTTGGTGCCGTACTCGCGCATGCGCGTGGCGTGGAAGGTGCCTTCACGCCCCATGCCCTGGACGATGACGCGCGTGTCGCGGCCGAGGAGCACGCTCATCTGTTCGTCGCGGGGGCTGCGCGCCGTCCACCGCCCGCCAGTCTCACGGCCTCTCTCGCGGCGTCGTCCATCGTCGTGCTGGTGACGAGCCGCGCGCCCTCGAGCAGTTTGCGGCCGGCCTCCGCCTCCGTCCCCGACAGTCGGACGACGAGCGGCACGCTCGGCGGATGTGTCGTGATCACCGACAGGATGCCCTTCGCGACCTCGTCGCCGCGCGTGATCCCGCCGAAGATGTTGATGAGGACGCTCTTCACCTTGGGGTTCGCCAGCACGATCTCGAGCGCCGAGCGCACCACCGATTCTTTGGCACCGCCGCCGACGTCGAGGAAGTTCGCCGCGCGGCCGCCGGCGCTCTGGACCGCGTCGAGCGTGCCCATGACCAGGCCCGCGCCGTTGCCGATGATGCCGACGTCGCCGTCGAGCTGCACGTACGAGAAGCCGAGCGCGCGCGCGCGCTCCTCGACCTCCTCATCCGGCGCTATCTCCTTCCAGTCGCGCAGCTCGGGCTGGCGGTACAGGGCGTTGTCGTCGATGTCGAGCTTCGCGTCACCCGCGAGGACGGAACCATCGCTCTGGATGAAGAGCGGGTTGATCTCGACCAGCATCGCATCGGTGCGCGCGTAGACCCCGTAGAGCTTCGCGGCGATGTCCGCGACGGCGGTCCGCTGCGCGGCCGGCACGCCCGCGTCGAAGCAGAGCGCGCGGGCCTGGTACGGGAGCAGGCCCACGAGCGGATCGGGCCAGCCGCGCGCGATCTTCTCCGGCTCCTTCTCGGCGACCTCTTCGATGTCCATGCCGCCGACCGTTGAGAGCATCACGACCGGACGGCGTCGGTCGCGGTCGAGGGTGATGCCGAGGTACAGCTCGCTCGCGATCTGAGCGGCGCGCTCGACGTACACCTTCCGGACCCGCAGTCCTTTTATCTGCATGTGGAGGATGGTCGACGCGTGCTCGCGCGCCTCGGCCGGCGTACGCGCGACCTTGATACCGCCCGCCTTGCCACGTCCGCCGGCGTGCACCTGCGCCTTCACCACGACGGTGCCGCCGAGGGCCCGCGCGGCGGCTTCGCCTTCCTCATGCGTCGTCGCGAGACGACCCTCGGGGATGGGGATGCCGGCGCGCGCGAGCAGCTGCTTCGCCTGGTATTCGTGGAGCTTCACGGGGGCGCGACCGAGGATATCGTCGCGAAGCGTGAGACGCGTTTCGGTCGTGGGCTCGACGGGGAGCGGGAAGACGATCTTCGCGCGCGCCCTAGCACGGATCCTCGACGTGCCCTGCGTCGAGCTCGATGCGCTCAACTGGGAGGCGAACTGGGCCATGGCGCCCGAGGCGGTCTTCCGCGCGCGCATCGAGGCCGCGACGCGTGCCGACGCGTGGGTGGTGGATGGCAACTACGGCGGCCGGGGCGCGCGCGAGATCGTCTGGGACCGGGCCGACACCGTGGTCTGGCTCGACTACCCGCTCTGGCTGATCCTCGCTCGCCTCACGCGTCGCAACGTCGCGCGCATCCGGGGCGGCGAGGAGATCTGGCCCGGGACGGGTAATCGCGAGACGTTGCGCAACTCCTTCTTCTCGCGGGAATCGCTCTATGTCTGGGCGCTGAAGACCTACCGGCGGCGCAAACGGGAGATGCCCGAGCTGCTGCGGCTGCCGGTATACGCGCACCTGGAAGTGCACCACCTGCGTCGCCCGGCGGAAGCGGAGCGCTTCCTCGCGGCGCAACGCGCGGACCCCTTCGCGCGTATACAGAGCTGATGGCGACGCTCGCCGCCTCTCGCGCCGGCCCGGCCGTCCGGACTGGCGCGCTCGACGCGCGGTTCGACTGGCTGGTGATCGCCGCGAGCACCTGGCTCCTCGGTGGCCTCTACTGGGACGGCTGGGCGCACGGCTACGGCCTGCCGGACTCGTTCTGGACGATCTGGCACGCGGCCTTCTACTCCGGGTATGC
This sequence comes from Chloroflexota bacterium, assembly GCA_046727665.1. Lineage (GTDB taxonomy): Bacteria > Chloroflexota > Limnocylindria > P2-11E > P2-11E > CF-39. Next base: position 6,675 of record JBKPCZ010000111.1, on the reverse strand, counting down.
GGCCGCGGCGGCCGTGATCTTGGGTGCCGTCGCGCGCGCCCGCCCGAACACCGCGAGCTGGCGCGAGGCGATCCCGACGGGCTACACGGCGGCGGTCGTCGGCGTGATCGTGTTCGGCATCGGCGGCGCGTTCGACATGCTGTGGCACACCATCTTCGGGATCGAGCTCAGCACAGATGCGCTGCTCAGCCCGAGCCATCTCACGCTCGGAACGGGCATCGCGCTCATCGTCAGCGGCCCGTTCGTCGCCGCGGCGCGAAGAGACACGGGTGCGAGCCTGCGCGCCCAGCTGCCCGCGGTGATCTCGCTCACGTTCCTGCTCTCCACGTTCACGTTCTTCGCTCTCTTCGCGGGTCCGTACTCGAGCGTGATCGGCACCGGGCTATTGCGCCCGAGCGAAACCGTCCTCATTCGCGCGCTGCTCGGCATGTACCTCTTCAGCGCGCTCGTCGTCGGCTGCGGGCTCGTCGCGCTCCGCCGCGGCGCGCTTCCGGTGGGCGCGCTCACCGTGATGCTCGGCCTCAACGCCGCCGCGATGATCCTCATGCGCGGCCACGCCGCGGTCGACGTGCAGCTGACCTTCATCCTGGTCGCGATCGCCGCCGGCGCGATCGGCGACCTGTTGCTCTGGCGGCTGCGGCCATCCGAGGAGCGACCGCTCCAGCTCCACCTCTTCGCGTTCGCGCTTCCCGCGGTGTACCTCGCGCTCTACTTCGCCGCCGTCGCCCTTCGCTTCGGCACCGGTTGGACCGTGCACGAGCTCACCGGCATGGTGACGCTCTGCGGGGTCATCGGTCTGCTCGTCAGCTTCGTCGCCGTGCCGCGCCTCGCGGCGCTCACTCGGTGACGTCGGTGGCCACGGCGAGGATGCCCTTGCGCGTGAGCGCGAGGCGCACGCCGTGCTCGACATCCGCGGGCACGCGCTCGCCGAGCGAGCGCAGGACGTCATCCGGCACCGCGCCGCCCTCGGACGCGAGCATGTCGGCGGCGTTGCGGCGCAGATCGGGATCCGGCGACGTCAGGTTGTGCGCGATGCGCCGGCCGAAGAGCCAGCGCGTGTGCCACGCGTTGTAGAGGTACACCGCCGAGAGGGCCGTGCCCGTCGCGAGCAGCGTCTGCACGTCCGAGTACCGCAGCCCGACGATGAGCCCGACCGCGGCGACCATATTCCCGAACGCGTTCACGCCGCCCGACAGGAATGCCCGTGCGCGCGGCCGGATGATCGCCGAGACCTGGCTGTAGACGAGCTCGCTCGCAGGACGATGGATGGCCGGGATCCATATCCGCTCGCCCAGCTGAAGAGCGATGCCGGGCACAAGACTCAGGCCGTTCAGACCAAGTCGCAGCGTGTCTACCGCGGCCACGGCATATGTGCCGAGGTACCAGAGGGGCAGGAGGAAGAGCATCCAGGCGATGCCGATGCGTCGCAGGAGTCCGCTCGTGATGAAGCTCTGGATCCCGAGCGCGACGAGCGAGGAGCTCGTGTACACGGAGGCGTAGAGCTGGCTGAAGAGGTCCTCCTGTCCGGTCCTCGTCGCCTCGACGGATGACTGATCGGCGAGCGCGACGAGGTACAGGAAGTTCGCGAATTGCATGAGGAAGTACCAGAAGAAGACGCCGACCCCGAACGTTCGCATGAGTGGATCGCTCGTCACCGCGCGGTAGCCGTCGGCCGACTCACGGATCGTCGCCCGCAGTCCTTCGGGCCGGTGCTTGTCCTCGACGCGACCGCCGCGCCCTTCGGGAAGTCCGCGGTAGATGACGAGCGCGACGAAGCAGACGAAGAATCCGACGGCCTGCGCGCCGATGAAGTTCTCGGCGTGGATGATCGGCGCGATACCCGCGCCGATGATGCCGCCGAGGATCTTCCCGACGAGCACCGAGCCCGCGAAGAACGGGAAGAGCCGCTTCGACTGCTCGGCGTCGTACAGGTTGCCGGCGTAGACCCAGAACAGGATGTAGATCGTCTCCTTGACGCCGTGCGCGAAGACGTAGGAGATCGGCTGCACGATGTTGCCGATGACCTCGGTCGTGATCGCGTACTGGAGCGCGACGGAGAAGAGGCTCACGGCCGCGACATAGACGAGGAGCATCGTGCGGCGCCGCATACGGTCGATGAAGAAGAAGATGAGCGCGGAGACCGCGAGCATCGCGATCGGCGTGATGATGTACATCCACGGGACGTTCTGGACTCCATATCGCTTCACGAAAAGCGCATCGGCGCCCAGCTTTCCGACCCAGTCGGCCCCGACCATCACCGTGAGCAGGAAATAGAGGAAGAGGGCCAGGCCCCATTCACCTCGCCGCAGTGGCATCGCGTCGCGCAGCAGTCGTCGCATCAGGACACCGCTACGGTGACGAGGGTGCCTTCACTCATGGTCCGAAGTATGGAGTCGTTCAGCAGCGGTTCGTGCTGATGTCAGGAGGCCGCGAGCTTGGGGCGCGCTCGGCCGAGACGGCAGCCCGTGTCGGCGAGCTCGAGCGACAGCCAGTCGGCGCCGACCCTGGCCTGGAAGTTGTACTTCGTGAGCCTGCCCGAGTCGAAGGCGGCGACAACGTCGCTCGGCACGCCGACGACCACCCACGCCACCGACGGCGCCCGATCATCGATCACGCGCGCATGTCCCTTATCGCCCGGCTCGAGCGGGATGCACAGGCGCGTCTCGACGACGTTCTCATCTGCGTCGATGACGCGCACGGCGTCCGGCAGGAGATCAGGCGTTCCACCTTCCAGCTGCATCCAGTGACGCTCGCCATCGGAGTGCAGGCAGAACCGGAACGGCACCTTCGGCAGAAGCCGCGGCCGCATCGCCGCGGCGGTCGGAGCCGTCGCCGGCGCGGCCGCATGCATCGCGGGCGCAGCCATCGCCGGTGCGGCAGGCTTCGTTGCGGGTGTGCTCGGCGCGATTGCCACGTTCGTCGGCGCCACGATCGCGCGCACCGCGGTCACGATCTTCTCGGCAGCGTCGCGCAGCGCGGGGTGGCTCCCGAGCATGCTCGCTCCGTACTGGAGCTCGAGCGTCGCGCGCCCGACTTCGCCGAGCGGGAGCATGAATTCGATATAGCGCGCGTACTCGTCCGCGGCGCCGTCGAGATCGCCACCGTGCGCGAGCGTTGCCGCGAGGCGGCGATGCGCCGCGAGATCGGTCGGATCGATCGCGACCGCGGACCAGAGCAGGGCCATTGCGGCGACGCGGTTCCCCGCCTGGATCATCATCGCCGCGCCGTCCTTCAAAGCGTCGAGATCGCTGCGGTTCGGTCCGGAGTGCGGCGCAGCGAGCTCGGTTTCCGGCGCGCCGACCTCGGCCTCGGCCACCGGATCGGTCGGTCGAGGGGTCGTCGGCAGGCCGGGTTCGTCGCTCATTGGCGGAGTGTCGTCCCGCTAAACAGGACCTACGACCCCCGCTCGGGGGAAGACCGACCACCCGGTGGTGTGGTCATGCGCGCAGCGCCGCCCGCGTCTCGCGCTCGATCTCGGCCACGAGCCGTCGCGGGCCGGCAGCGATGGTCTCGAGGGCGCGCGCGATGTGGATCCGTCGCGCCGGAGGGAGATCGGGTGGCAGCTCTTCCTCGTCGAGAACGAGCGTCTCACCCGAAGGACGGAGGAGCACGTCGACGACGAGGTCGGTGTACGCGACCACGTCTTCGCCGATCGTCGTGTCGCTCGCGACGTTGCAGTAGTACGCGATCGTCCGATCTCCATCGAGCCAGTGATACACGTTGTAGGGACGATCGCTCCAGTAATGAGCGATCGTGATCTGACCCGGACGGAGCACGAGACCGGTGTCGGCGATGATCCATTCGCGGTCCATCACGTAGCGCAGGACCGCGCGGCGGTCGACGTCGAGCGCCAACCGCTCACAGCGGTACTCGCTCACGGTTCCGTCGAGGCGGGTCTTGCGCTCGATGATGACCGCGCTCGTTTGACGCGCCATGTGCCGTCGGTAGCATGAGTCATGAGTGAGAGAGCTGTACCAGGTGGTCGAGGTCGGGCCGTCCTGGTATCAGGACAACATCCCGTGCCAGGAAGCCTGTCCCGTGAAGACCAATTGCCGCGGCTATCTCAACCTCGCGGCCGCCGGCGAGTTCGAAAAGGCCTGGGAGCTCGCGCTCGATCCCAACCCGATGGCCTCGATCTGCGGCTCGGTGTGCGCGGCGCCGTGCGAGACGGCCTGCCGCCGCAAGGAGGTCGACAAGCCGCTCTCGATCCGCTACGTGAAGAAGTTCCTGTCGGACTGGACGCACGCCAACCTGCGCGTGGACGGGCACGGCTACACGCAGCCGCCCCCGCCCGTGTTCGGTCCGCCGCGCGGACGCGTCGCCATCGTGGGCGCCGGGTGCGCCGGACTCGCCGCCGCGAGCGATCTCGCGAAGCTCGGCTTCGGCGTCACCGTCCTCGACGCGCTGGATCAGGCCGGCGGCACGACGCTCGCGGGCGTCCCGCCATTCCGTCTTCCGCGCGAGGTCATCGACCGTGACATCAACGGGATCGTCAACGAGAACGTCGAGCTGCGCCTTTCGACCTACGTCGGCCGCGATGTCTCACTGCGGCAGCTGCACGACGAGTACGACGCGGTCCTGGTGACCGCGGGCTGCTTCGAGCCGAACTATCCCGCGGAGATCAAGAACCTCGACGCCGACGGCGTGATGGCCGGGATCGTGTTCCTGGAACGCGCGTATCGCGGACGGCCGGTCGAGGTGGGGAAGAATGTCGTGGTCCTCGGCGGCGGCTACACGGCCATGGACTGCGCCTCCACCTCATGGCGTCTCGGCGCCGACAACGTGTCGATCGTTTACCGGCGCGGTCGTGACGAGATGGTCGTCGACGAGGAGGAGCTCACCGAGACCGAGCGCGAAGGCATCCACTTCATCTACCTCGCGTCGCCGGTCGAGGTGCTCACGACGGAATGGGGCCACGTGCGTGGGATGCGCTTCGTCCGAAACAAGCTTGGCGAGCCGGACAAGAGCGGACGCCGCAGTCCGGAGCCGATCGCCGGCTCCGAGTTCGAGGTCCCCTGCGAGACCGTGCTCCTCGCGCTCAGCCAGAACCCGGACACCACCTGGCTCGCCGACATCCCGGAGTTCCGTGTAAAGCGCTATCGCGATCTCAAGGTCGACCCGGAGACGTACCAGACCTCGGTCCCGAAGATCTTCATGGGTGGTGACTATCGCGTCGGACCCTCGACGATCATCGAGGCCGTCGCCGATGGAAGGTCCGCGGCCCAGCAGGTCGCGCGCTTCCTCGATCCGATCGCGTCCGCCGTGAACGTGCCCGAGTACCACGAGATCGTGACGCTGCGCCGGTCCAGCACGCCCGACAACATCGGACAGATCGCCGGCGAGGCGGAGCTCGCGCGCGTCTACCACAACATGTCGGTCGACTACGACCGTATCCCGCGGCAGGAGATGCCCAAGCTCGCCAAGAAGGATCGGCGTGGCCTGTTCCTCGAGGTGAATCAGGGCTACGACCACGCGCAGGCCGTCGCCGAGTCCGACCGCTGCCTCAAGTGCAACTTCAACATCGAGATCGTCGGCGAGCTCTGCATCATCTGCGGCGGCTGCGTCGACGTCTGTCCGATGGACGTCATCCACATGGTCGACATGTCGGACGTCGTCGACGACGGCGCGATCCCCGCAGTCGGCGAGGCGAAGAAGTGGGGGCAGGGCGTCGCGTTCTTTCTCGACGAGACGGCCTGTATCCGCTGCGCGCTCTGCATCATCCGCTGCCCGACCGACGCGATCACGATGAACCGCTACGGCGCGGTCATGCCGGCCGTCGGCAAGACGCTGCCCAAGGAGTCGATCGACGACGAGGTCCATCTCGATCTCACCGTCGGCGGCGGCAAGGCGATCCGGCCACTTCCTATGTACGATCCCGCGCGCGCCGCCGGCTTCAAGAACGGCAACAACGGACACGTCGGTGGCAACGGTCACGTCGCCCCAGAACGACCGAAGGAGCACGTCCACTAGATGCTCGAGATACCGCTGCAGGTCTGGCAGCGCGTGAAGGCCGGCCCCTTATGGAAGTCGCTCTTCCGCCACGGCTATCCCGACTCGCGCAAGAACCAGTCGCTCGCGGTGTTCACCAACGTGTTCCTGCACCTGCACCCGGTGAAGGTGCGACGACACGCGCTCGCGATCCCGTACACGTGGTGCATGGGTGGGCTGTCGTTCTTCCTGTTCCTCGTGCTCACGCTGACCGGGACGCTGCTCATGTTCTATTACCGGCCCACGACGGAGTGGGCGTACTCGGACATCAAGGATCTCGAGACCGTCGTCATCTTCGGACAGCTGCTGCGCAACATGCACCGCTGGGCGGCGCACGGCATGGTCATCACCGTGTTCCTGCACATGATCCGCGTCTTCTACACCGGTTCGTACAAGCCGCCGCGGGAATTCAACTGGGTCGTGGGCACGCTCCTATTCCTGTTCACGATCCTGCTCTCGTACACGGGGTATCTGCTCCCGTGGGACCAGCTCGCGCTGTGGGCGGTCACCGTGGGCTACGAGATCGCTCGCGCGACGCCCGCCGTCGGCGACGAAGTGTCGTTCCTGATCTTCGGTGGCTACCAGCTCGGTCCGAACGCGTTGCTCCGCTTCTACGTGCTGCACGTCGTCGCGCTGCCGCTCGCGACGGGCTTCCTGATCGCGATCCACTTCTGGCGCATCCGGAAG
>JBKPCZ010000110.1:0-3315 GCA_046727665.1 Chloroflexota bacterium | reverse complement strand
CTCCCAGGCTATGTCGGGAGGAGCCGTTGGCTCCTCCCGACCGCCGACGTCCGCGCGAGACGCGGCCGGCCCCGGCCCGTCGCCCCCTCTGCCGTTCGCTGCGTTAGGCGCTACGGAGAGCGCGCAAGCCGTACCAGAACGACCACGCCATCAACGCCAGCGTCAAGGGCGTCGCGGTCGCCACGTTGACCGCGATGTAGACGTCCACGCTGTAGTGCGTCAGCACGAACCAGCGGAGCGCGCTGCGGCCCAGGAGATAGAAACCCCAGCCGAGAGAGATCAGCGAGAACGTCCTCCGGAACTCGCGCTTCGCGCGGAGCTCCATCGGGATCGGATACATTTCCACCGCGAAGACCGCCGCCAACGGGCGGCCGATCGCCACCGAGGTCAGGAACGAAAGGCCGTAGATCGCATTCGCGATCACGGGTGGCGCGAAGTAGCCGATCGCGCTGCCGGTCATGAGGCCGACGATCGCCTGGACGATCGCGATGCCAAGGCCGATGCGCGCCGCGACGCCCGGCCGGCCGTGACGCCGCTCCCACGTGTACGCGGTGAGAGTCCACACCGACGCGAACGCCACCCCGAGGACGAGCCCGTGAAGCTTCCATCCGACGTAGAACGCGAGTGGCGGGCCGAACGCGTCGCGAAGAAAACGCGGGCCGCCGCCGCGAAGCAGCTCCCGGAACGACGGCCCGCTCACGCCGCCGGCGACACGCGACGGGCGAGAAACTCGCGCATCGCCGTGGCGCACGCCCGCGCGTGCGTGTGCGCGAGCGCGTGACGCGCGCCCGGGAAGATGCGGAGCTCGGAGCGCGGGACGACGTCGGTCACCTCGTAGTGGAGCGGCCCATGAGGCCGGGCAAGCGTGCCCATCACCGCACCGGCGCCATCTGGCGCGGCAGCCACAACGCCAGCTCGGGGAACAGGAACAGCAGCACGACGAGCAGGATCATCATGACGACGTAGGGCGTGGTGCCGAGCGTGACGTCGCGCGCCGTCGTCCCGCGCATCAGGTTCTGGATCACGAACAGGTTGAGCCCGACGGGCGGCGTGATGAGCCCGATCTCCAGCCAGACCACCATGATGATGCCGAACCACACCGGGTCGAAGCCGAGCCCGGTGACGAGCGGGAACAGGATCGGCAGCAGGATGATCATCACCGACAGCTCTTCGAGCGCGTAGGCGATGACGAGGAGGAACCCAAAGATCACCGTGAACAGCGCCCACTGCGGGAGGCCGAGGCCGGTCACCAGGTTGAACAGCGCCTTGGGGGCGCCGATGAGCGCCATCACGTGCGAGAACATCGACGCGAAGATGATGATGAGCATCACCATCGATGTGGTGCGGATGGTGGCGTGGAACGCCTCGCGCAGCGCGCGCCAGGAAAGCGTGCGGAACGCGGCAGCGAGCAGGAGGCTCACGAACGAGCCGAGCGCCGCCGCCTCGGTCGGCGTCACGATGCCGACGTACATGGAGCCCAGCACCACGACGATGAGGAGCGCGACCGGCGCGACCTCGTAGAGCGAGCGCAGCTTGTCGAGGAACGAGCCGCGGTCTTCCAGGGCGGCCGGCGCGGTCTCCGGCCACAGCAGCGTGTACCCGATGACGAAGCAAGCGAACATGACCGCGAGGACGACGCCCGGGATGATGCCCGCCATGTAGAGGTGGCCGATCGACGTCTCCGTCATCACGCCGTAGATGATCATCGGCACCGACGGCGGGATGAGGATGCCGAGGGTGCCGCCGGCCGCCAGGGAGCCGAAGATGAGCGGGCGCGCGTAGCGGCGCCGCTGCATCTCGGGGATCGCGATCATGCCGATCGTCGCGGCCGTCGCCACGCTGGAGCCGGAGATGGCGGCGAAGATCGCGCACGAGAAGATGCTGGCCACCGCGAGCCCGCCGGGCAGGAACGAGACCCACCGCGCCACGGCCGTGTAGAGCCCCTTGCCGATGCCCGAATGCAGGAGGATGCCGCTCATGAAGATGAAGAGCGGCACCGCGATGAACGAGAAGCTGGAGGCGTTCGACCACGCGATGGAGCCGACGACGCCGAGGCCGACCGTGAAGCCCTTCAGGTAGAGCAGCCCGAGCACCCCGACGATGCCGAGCGCGATCGAGATCTCGACACCGAGCGCGAAGAGGAGGAAGAGCAGCGCGATGAGGAGCGTGCCGAAGAGCGCCTCGCTCATTCGTGGTCCGGCGTCACCTCATCACGCCGGCCCGCCGGCCCGAGCGCGAGCGTCACCTGCCGCACGAGCGCGGCGAGCATCGCCAGCGCCATGAGCGCGAGTCCGCCGGGAATGAACGCCATCGGCAACCACAGCGGGTACAACATCACCGCTGAGACGCGACCGTAGCGGTACGCGGTGATGGCGGACTGCGTCGTGACCCAGATCACCACCGCGAGGAACACGAGGCCGAGCACGAGGGTGCCGAGGCGCAGCCACGCGCGCGCGGCGGGAGGCAGGCGCGCGGTCAACAGATCGACGCGCACGTGGCCGCCGACGCGGAACGTGTAAGCGGCGCCCCCGAAAATCAGCAGAACCTGAAGGAAGCTCGCGACCTCATCGACGAAGAGCTGCGGCCGGTCCAGGAAATACCGCATCAGCACGTCGCAGGAGACGAGGAGCACGATGGCGAGCGTGGCGAAACCCGCGAGGAGCGCCGCCACGCCCGCCGCGCGGGCGATCACCTGCCGAGAGCCTTGAGGGCGAGATCCATCCCGCGCTTGCCGTCGGGGCCGGTGCGCGTGAGCCACGTGTCCCAGCCGCTCCGCGCGAGCTTGCGCGCCTTCTCGATCTCGTCCTTGGTCGGATCGACCACCGTCATGCCGAGCTCCGCGCAGCGCTGCCGCGCCTTTGCGTCCCAGGCGGCGGCATCCTCCCACTCCTTGTCCTCGAGACGCGAATCCTTCAAGGCGTCCATCACGACCTGCTGGAGATCCTTCGGCAGCGCGTCGAACGCCTTCTGGTTGACGACGAACCACTCACTGCCCGCGCCGGCGAGGTACCAGTAGTTGATGAACTTGGAGACCTCGAAGAACTTCATGGGCTCCGCGTTCGTGGCGGACGTGATCGCGCCGTCCACGGTCTTCTTCTCGAGCGCCGTGTAGACCTCGCCGAAGCCGAGGCTGACGGGCGCGGCGCCGAGGGCGCGCGCCGTGTTGGCGGAGTCGGCCCCGTACACGCGGATCTTCTTGCCCCTCCAATCGCCGACGGTCTTGATCGGCTGCAGCGAGAAGAGCTGTTGGGTGGGCCACGCGTTGATGGCGAGGAGCTTCAGCCCACGCTTCGCGAGCATCTCGGTGAAGAACGG
>JBKPCZ010000109.1:0-20021 GCA_046727665.1 Chloroflexota bacterium | reverse complement strand
CCTAGCATCGCTAACCTCTAGGACCGGGGAGGTGCGCCGATGACGCGCGACGAGGCCTGGGAGTTGCTGTGCGAGCACACCAAGAGCGACAGCCTGCGGAAGCACGGACTCGCGGTGGAGGCGGCGATGCGCCGCTTCGCTCGCAAGCTTGGAGAGAACGAGGAGACCTGGGCCGTCACCGGTCTGCTGCACGACTTCGACTACGAACGCGATCCGGATGGGCATCCGCAGAACGGCAAACCGATCCTCGAGCAGGCCGGCGTGCCGGGGAACATCGTGCACGCGATCCAGTCGCACGGCGACCACACCGGGATCCCGCGCGTGACGCCGATGGAGAAGACGCTCTACGCCGTCGACGAGCTCTGCGGGTTCGTCACGGCGGTCGCGCTGGTGCGGCCCTCGAAGGCGGTGCGCGACGTCGATGCGACCGCGGTGCGGAGGAAGATGAAGGACAAAGCCTTCGCGCGCGCGGTGAGCCGCGAGATGATGCTGAAGGGCGCCGAGGACATGGCCATCCCGTTCGAAGAGCTGACGAGCGAAGTCATCGCAGCCCTCAGCGACAACGCCGAGCCGCTGGGTCTCGCCGGCACCGCGAGCTGATCGCTGCCGCGCCATACGATCGCCGCGGCCGCCGCGCGCGTCGGCACGCCGAGCGTGCTGCAGGCGCGACGGATATGCGTGCTCACCGAGTGAGGGCTGATCCCCTCGTGGCGCGCGATCTCCTTCGTCGTCAGTCCGCGCGCGACCAGCCAAAGGATCTCGACCTGGCGATCGGTCAGCGCAAAGCCGGCGCGCGAACGGTCCAGCAGCACGCGGCGGGACACCCACCAGCCGACGAGCGCGCCGAGCGCGAGCCACGCAGGGCCGCGGACACCCACGGAGGAATGAGCGGCCGCGGCTTGCGCGGCCGGCTCTAGGTCAGCTCGCGCGCTTCAGCGTGCGGCGCTCGTTCGAACGGACCACCTCGTGCTCGAAGCGCTCGAGGAACAGCTGACCGCCGCAGCGGGGGCAGAGAGGCTGGTCGGAATCGTCCCAGACGGGCGCCTCGCGGCCGCCGGTCGCGTAGGCCGTTCGGAGCTGCTCGAGCGACGGGCGGCGGGCACGGGTAGGCACCAGGACCTCACCGAGTCCATGCCCGCAGAAATAGCAGTAAAGCTCAGCACGAACAGCCACGTAGACCTCCAAGTTGGAACACCCCAAGAACGGTGCCAGGGCGTTCCTTGTTCCATTACCCACAAACAGCCGTTCTCGTTCCGTTAATCGGTACGCAGAACGGGCCTGGGCGGATGGAAGCCCCCGCGGAGGGGCTAGGAGGCGGTCTCGATCTGCAGGGAGACCAGCGAGCCCGCGTCCGTGAGGTAGGTGAGCTTGCGGATGACGCCGCGAGGAATGATGTGGAAGTCGTTGTGGCGGTAGTCCTTGCCCTCGTTGGTGATGTCGTAGTCGCCAACGATGACGACGTACTCCGTGGTGTCCTTCCAGAGCATCCCGCAGGTGAGCTTGCGCAGCCGGTACGGCTCGAAGTCATCAGGGATCGCGGTCCGCGAGTAGGCCGTGATGTCCTCCCACTCGACCGCCACCAGAGGTGTCTCCGAGTTGACCGTGCCGACGTCCAACGCCTTCTCCCTCACTCGCGACCGGCTGCGTGCCGTCCGAATCTCGGTACACGACCGCGATTCTTGTTCACGCTCGCGTACAGTCGGCGACGATACGATTCGCCACCGTCGTGTCAACGGTGTTGGAGTAGCGGCATTCATTTCAACGCGGACTCAGTTTTCGCCGAGGCTTGCTAGCCAGCCTGCCGGCCGCGAGCAATCAGCTCGGCGACCTTCTGTCCGCCCTTCTTGCCGATCTCCTCGAAGTGCTCGTGACCGTACTTCTCCGAGACCGTGTCGCCGCCGATCTTTCCGATGCGGCCGTAGAAGCGCGGGCCATAGAGCTCCTTGACCTTCTGCCCGCCCTGCTTGCCGATCTGCTCGTAGAAGTCGGAGCCGTGACGCTGAGCGGTCGTGCGGCCGCCCTTCTTGCCGATCTGCTCGTAGAACTCGGGACCGTGACGCTGGGCTGTGGTCGCTCCGCCTCGCCGGCCGGCTTCCGCGACGGTCATGGCGCCCTTGTTACGCGTCATCCGCTGTCTCCCTTTTCACGCCTTCCGGGGGCATCGTGTCTCCCCCGCTGAGTAGCGAGGCAGGCTGCAAGTCCCATGCCATCGCTCGCCCGGCCGGACGATGAGCGGCCCATCAGGCGAGCGTGGGGCCGTCGGCAGAGCGGACGGCAAGCGGACGGTGGCTAGCGGATCTGCATCACGACCGTGCACAGGTCCGTGCAACCGAGCGCCGCCTTCACGCGGGGCGACAGATCGAACTCCCGGCCCGCTATGTAGGGGCCGCGGTCGACGACCGGCGCGGTGACGGTGTTGGTGCCGTGCGTGAGCGTGACCATCGTCCCGCAGGGAAGCGACTTGTGCGCGACGCCCCAGGTATCCGGAAGGAACTGGATCGCCAGACCCTGTGCGGCCAGCCACCGCCAGCATGGCAACCGGTTCTCATAGAAACCCGGCCCGTACCACGACACGGTCACGACGCTGCCGCTGGCTGCCGCCGGGACCGCGCTCGCGGCTACTGGAAGCGCCGCTACCGGCATTGGTTGCGGCGTCTGCTCGAGCGCCGGGATCACCGGACGAACGATCGGATCGACGAGCGGCGGAAGCGCGACAGCCGCGAGCTGGATGTCGGTCGCCGCGGCGACGATCACGTCCGCAGCTGGCCGCACCATCATCGACGACACGACGAGCGGCAACAGCAGCGAGACGCTGAAGGCCGCGACACCGGTGCGCGCGAGCACCGGCGCGCGCCGCGGCGTGAGGAACGCCAGCAGCGCGTGGAGCGATCGGAAGAACCACTCGTCGCGACCCGGGATCACCCGCGGCCCTGCTCCCAACACCGCGGCCGGCCAGTGCATGACCCGCTCCAGCCTGTGTCCCTGCTGTTGACAGCCCGTTACGCGCGCGACATCGCGTGCGGGACGAGCGCTGGCTCGCCTGGATGAGGTTTCTCGCATGGTGCAGCGATGCAGCTCGGTAATGGGGCGTCGCCGCGACCGGCATACTCGCGCGCAGGTAGATGCCCACCGAACGACCCGCATACGCATCACGACGCAAGGCCGCGAGCGAGGCGCTTCGCGCACGCGGCCTGGCCGCGCTGCTCCTCTCACCCGGATCGGATCTCGCGTATCTCGGGGGCTACCGCGTCTCCACCAGCGAACGCCTGACGTGTCTGGTCGTGAGTGTGGATGGCGAGACGACACTCGTCGTCCCGGAGCTCGAGTCACCACGGGCGAAGGCGGCGGCACCCGAGCTCGCGCAGCTCACCTGGAGCGACACGGAGGATCCGTGCGTGATCGTGGCGCGTCTGGTCACCGCGCAGGGGGATGTCGCCGTGTCGGATCAGATGTGGTCGCTCTTTGTCCTGCGCCTGCAGGCGGCGCTGCCCGGTCGCGGCTTCCGGGTCGCATCCGCGATCACGCGCGGCCTGCGGATGTGCAAGGACGCCTACGAGCGGGACGCGCTGCGCGCGGTGTCGGCGGCCGCGGACAGGGCCTTCCCGCGCCTGCTCGAGCGCGACTTCTCAGGCCGGACCGAGCGCGAGATCGGCGCCGAGCTCGCCGCACTGCTGCGCGATGAGGGACACGACGACGTCAGCTTCACGATCGTCGGGTCGGGTCCCAACGGAGCCTCGCCGCATCATGAGGCCGGCGACCGGCGCATCGCGCGCGGCGACACGATCGTGCTCGACTTCGGTGGGACGCGTGAGTGGTATTGCTCGGACATCACGCGCACGGTCCATGTCGGCGACGACGTCGATGACGAGGTGCGTCGCGTTCACGACATCGTGCGCAGGTCGCAGGAAGCGGGCTACGCGGCAGCGCGCACGGGCGCGACGGCGGCGTCCGTCGACGCGGCGTCACGCCGCGTGATCGATGAGGCTGGCTACGGCGATCGGTTCATCCACCGCACCGGACATGGGATCGGCCTGGACGGACACGAGCATCCCTATCTCGTGCGCGGCAACGAGGAGCGGCTCGAGCCGGGCATGGCCTTTTCGATCGAGCCGGGGATCTACATCCCAGGTCGTTTCGGCGTACGGATCGAAGACATCGTGATCCTCGGCGACGACGGACGCGCCGAACCGCTGAACCGGGCCGACCACGCGCTCGCGATCGTCCGCTAGCGCGTTGCGATTCTGGCTGGCGGTGCTCGCAGCGGCAGTCGCCGACCTCGCCGCGTATCTCGCCGTGCCGAACTGGATCGGCATCGCCGCTATCGGTGCGATCGCCTATCTGCTCTTCTCAGCGTTCGGCGCGGGCTGGTTCGCGGCGCGCCGAGGCGCGCTGGCGGGTTTCCTTTCGGTGCTGGTCGGCGCTGTCATCTACGGCGCGTACTCGCTCTGGGGACAGAGCGCCGGTGCCAGCGGCCTCGATCTCTTGGGCTGGGAGGCGCGGCTGCTCCTCGCGGTGTTGCCGTACGCGATCGGGGGCGCGTTCACCGGCGCGGCCGGCGGCTGGCTGAGGCGGCGCGCGACCGCGCGGATCTGATGCGGACGCGACTGATCGCCGCGGTCACCGCGACGTCCGTCGGGCTCGCCTTCTGGTGGGGCCTCACCGAGCCGCTGCCGGTGCCGCCGCTCATCCTGCTCGGCGTCCCCGCCGCGATCCTGTTCTGCGCCGGGCTCATCGCGGGGCGCCTGGGCGCGATCGCGTCACCCGTGGCCCTGCTGTTCTCGCTGTTCATCGGCAGCATCATCGCCACGCAGCTGCACCAGGCCTTCCGTCCGAACACGCCGCCGGTATCGTCCTTCGGCGAGCTGCTGGTGCTGCAGCTGCCCGATCTCCTCGCTCCCCTCGCGGCCGCGCTCGTGCTCGGCGTCATCGGTGGCCTGATCGGCGAGCGGCTCCTCCCGTCGGTGCCGGCCCGGCGCGAACGGCGCTAGGGCAGCAGCGGGTTCGCGGCCTGGAGCGCCCACTCATATAAGGAGTTCGGCAGCACGCCCAGCACGATGGTGGCGAGCGCGGAGACGCCGAGCGCGGCCGACAGCAGCCGGGTGCTGGCGACCATCGGCGCCCCGGTCTCCGGGTCGTACATGTACATGTGGACGACGACGCGCAGGTAATAGAAGGCGGCGAGAACGGCGTTGAGCGCGATGAACACCGCCAGCCAGGCGTAGCCGGCGTCGAGCACCGGCAGGATCACGAGCACCTTCGCGACGAAGCCGACGGTCGGCGGGATGCCGGTGAGCGAGATGAGGAAGACAAAGAAGGCGAAGGCGCCCAGGGGATTCCGGCGCGCGAAGCCGTTCAGCTCGTCGAGGGTCGCGCCGCGCGAGCCTTCGATGTCGAAGTAGAGCAGGCACGCGAATGCGCCGAGGTTCATCACCCCGTAGGCGAACACATAGAACAGGACGGCCGCGGTCGCGGCGGGGCCAGAAGCCGAGGCGGCGACGGCCGCGAGGATGTAGCCGGTGTGCGCGATGCTCGAGTACGCGAGCATCCGTTTCGTATTCGTCTGCACCAGCGCGACGATGTTGCCGCCGGTCATCGTCACGGCAGCGAGGACCGCGAACACGACGCTCCAGTCGAGCGCGAGCGGCGCGAGGCCGCTGACGAGCACGCGCAGGATCGCGGCGAAGGCGGCGGCCTTCGGGCCCACGGACATGAATGCCGTCGCCGGCGTCGGCGCTCCGTCGTACGCGTCGGGCGTCCACTGGTGGAACGGCACGACCGCGGCCTTGAACCCGAGGCCGACCGTGACGAGGGCGAGCGCGACGATCGTCGGTGCGTTCGCGAGACCGATGCGCTGCAGCTCGGTCGCGATATCGATGTACCGCGTCGAGCCGGTCACGCCGTAGAGCCAGGCGAAGCCGTACACGAGCAGCGCCGAGCTGAACGCGCCGAGGAGGAAGTACTTCAGAGCCGCCTCGTTCGCGAAGCGGTCCCGGCGCTGCATGCCCGCAAGCACGTAGATCGGGATCGTCATGAGCTCGAGGCCGACGAAGAGCGTGATGAGATCGGTCGAGAGCGCGATGGTCATCGCACCGACCGTCGAGAAGCAGATCGTCGCGTAGTACTCGGCGGGCGGGATCCCGCGACGCTCGAGATACGACGGAGCCACGAGCGTCGCGAAGGCGGCGAGGAGGAGGAACACGGCGCGGAAGAACGTCGTGAAGGTGTCGACCTGCACGTAGCCCCCGAAGTACTGGCCGGACGGTGGGGCCAGCGGGCCGCCGAGGAACGCGAGGGCCAGGCCGACGACCGTCACCGCCGGGAGCACCAGGCGGCTCTGCGTTCGCGGCAAGACTCCATCGGCGACGAGGACCGCGCAGGCGGTCACCGTGACGACGACCTCGGGCAGGATCGGCACGAGCGTGTCGACGAACGTCCTCACCGGAACGCGACCTGGAACCCTGGGTCGGTCGCGAGCCGCAGCACCTGCTGGAGCGACGGCTCGATGATCGCGATCGCCGGCTGCGGGAACACGCCGAGCAGGACGGTCATGACGACGAGCGGCACGGCGCAGACGACCTCGAGCGGCGAGAGATCGGGTAGCGCACGGTACGCCTCACGCACCGGTCCGTACATCACGCGTTGGAACATCCACAGCAGGTAGACCGCCGCGAGGATGACGCCGAGCGCGGCGAGCGGCCCCCAGAAGAGACCACCCAGAGGCACGCCGCTGAACTTGAACGTGCCGAGCAGCACCAGGAATTCGCCGACGAATCCATTGAGACCTGGAAGCCCCAGCGATGCGAGCACGAAGATCCCGAAGAATGTCGTGTAGAGGGGCCAGCGGTTCGCGAGGCCGCCCAGATCGGCGATGAGCCGTCGGTGGGTGCGCTCGTACTGGATCCCGACGAAGAGGAAGAGCGCGCCCGTGACGAAACCGTGGTTGACCATCTGCAGGACCGCGCCGACGGCCCCCTGCGCGTTCAGGACGAAGATGCCCAAGGTCACGAAGCCCATGTGCGCGACCGATGAATACGCGACGAGCTTCTTCAGATCCTTCTGGACCGTCGAGACGGCGGCGCCGTAGAGGATCGCGACGACCGACAGGACGATGATGACCGGCAGCCACAGCTGCGTCCCGACGGGGAAGAGCGGGAGGGCGAAGCGCAGGAAGCCGTAGCCGCCGGCCTTCAGCAGGACGCCGGCGAGGATGATCGAGCCGGCCGTTGGCGCTTCGACGTGAGCATCGGGCAGCCAGGTGTGGAACGGGACCATCGGCAATTTGATGGCGAAGGCCAGCCCGAAGGCGAGGAAGACCCAGAACTGGAACTCGGCGGAGAAGCGACCGCGCGACGCGAGCAGCTCCGGTAGCGCGAGCGTGCGCGCGCCTTCGTCGCCGGACGTCAGCCACACCGCGACGATCGCAACGAGCATGAGGAGCGAGCCCGCGAGCGTGAAGATCACGAACTTGAGGGTGGAGTAGATGCGCCGCGGCCCGCCCCAGATGCCGATGATGAGGTACATCGGAACGAGCATCAGCTCGAACATGACGTAGAAGAGGAAGAGGTCGAGCGACACGAACACGCCGACCATGCCGATCTCGAGCACGAGGAACGCCGCCATGAACGACGCGAGGCGCTCCTTGATCGCGCCGCCGGTCGAGTACAGCACCGAGACGAAGGTGAGGAGCGTCGTCATCGGAACGAGCAGCACCGAGATGCCGTCGACGCCGACGAGGTACCGGATGCCGAGGCTGGGAAGCCACTGGGCCTCCTCGACGAGCTGGAAGCCCGCGTCGCCCGCGTGGAACTGCGCGAGCATGACGAGCGAGAGCGCGAGCTCGACCAAGGTCGTGACGATCGCGACCTGCTTCACGGAGCGTGCGTCGCTCCGGAAGACGTAAAGCGGCAGCAGACCGATCGCCGGTATGACGAGGAGCAGGCTGAGGATGTGGTCGATGGTCATCGCGTGAAGATCCCTGCGGCGTAGCCGCCATACGCGACGAGGATCACCAGCAGGCCGGCCACGATCGTGAGCGCGTAGTTCCCGACGATGCCGGTCTGCGCGCGACGCAGACCGGTGCCGCCGACGGCAGCGAGCCAGCCGAGCCGGTTCGCGAGCCCGTCGATCACGTGGACGTCGAACGCCCACATCGCGCCGAACGCCGCGCGGAACGCGTCGACGATCCGTCGGTCGTAGAGCTCATCGATGAAGTACTTGTTCACCAAGAGCCGGTAGAGCGGACCGGCGGCGCGCGAGACGGCAGCCGGATCGGGCCGGTGTCGCACGTACATCGAAAGGCCGATGAGGATCCCGAGAACGCCAGCGGCGACCGAGATCGCGGCGAGGCCGACGATCGTCGCGATCTCCGGTGCGTGTTCGGCGAAGCCCCCCACCTCGACAGCCGGGCCGAGGAAACGGTGGATGAAGCCGGCCTCAGGCGGGAATCCGATCACGACGCCGAGGACGACCGTGCCGACGGCCAGCGCGATCAGCGGCAAGGTCATGACGTTCGGCGACTCGTGCGCGTGCTCGTAGAGGTGGTGATCGCGTGGCTCGCCGTGGAAGGTCAGCCACATCGCGCGCGTGACGTAGAACGCCGTGAGCACCGCGGTCAGGATCCCGATCGCCCAGAGGGTCGGGTAACCGCCGAGGAACGCCGCGGCGACGATCTCGTCCTTCGACCAGAAACCCGCGAGCGGCGGGAGGGCCGCGAGCGCGCCACCGGCAAGCAGCATCGTCCAGTACGTCACCGGCAGCTTGCGCCGCAGTCCGCCCATCTTGCGCATGTCCTGCTCGCCACCGAGGCCGTGGATGACCGAACCTGAGCCGAGGAACAGCAGCGCCTTGAAGAACGCGTGCGTCGCGAGGTGGAAGATCGCCGCGACGGGCGCGCCCACGCCGAGCGCGAGGAACATGTATCCGAGCTGGCTCACCGTCGAGTAGGCCATCACGCGTTTGATGTCGAACTGCACGAGCGCGATCGTGGCCGCGAAGATCGCGGTCACCGCCCCGACCACGCCGACGACGGCGAGCGACGGCCCGGCCGCGGCGAAGAGCGGCATCGAGCGAGCCACTAGATAGACGCCTGCGGTGACCATCGTCGCCGCGTGGATGAGAGCGGAGACCGGCGTCGGGCCCTCCATCGCGTCCGGTAGCCACGAGTAGAGCGGCAGCTGCGCCGACTTGCCGGTAGCGCCGAAGAAGAGGGCCAGGCAGATGAGCGTGAGGTTCGCCTGCGTCGCGATGTCGACGCGCTCGAAGACCTCGGTGAACTGGATCGAGCCGAAGACCAGGAAGGTCGTGATCATGCCGATCGTGTAGCCCCAGTCACCGATGCGGTTCATCACGAAGGCCTTCTTTGCCGCGACATACGGCTCGGGACGCTCGAACCAGTACCCGATGAGCAGGTAGCTGCAGAGACCGACGCCCTCCCATCCGACGAACATCAGGAGGTAGTTGTCGGCCATGACCAGGATGAGCATCGCGAAGACGAACAGCGACATCCAGGTGAAAAAGCGATGGACGCCGTGGTCGTGCTCCATGTAGCCGTTCGAGTACACGAAGATGAGGAAGCCCACGACGGTGACGACGAGCAGCATCACGGACGACAGCGGATCGACGAGCGCGGCGACGCTCGAGTGGAAGTCCCCGACACCGATCCACTCGTACAGCGTCACCGTCGTCCGCTCGGTGCCGCTCAGGACCTCGAGGAACACGCCGATGGCGATCAGCGCGGCAAGGCCGACGGCGACGGAGGCGACGACGCCGGTCCAGCGGTGTAGCCAGCGCCGGCCGAAGAGGCCGTTGATGAGGAACGCCGCGAGCGGCAGCGCCGGGATCAGCCAGACGCTCTGGATCACCGCTAGCCCTTCATCTGCCGAAGCTCGTCGACGTCGACGGTCGGCCGGTTGCGATAGGCGGACAGAACGATCGCGAGCCCGACGGCGACCTCGGCCGCGGCGACGACGAAGATGAAGACGACGAAGACGCTGCCGCGCTCGTCGATCGACGCGAACCGGCGCGAGAAGGCGACGAGCGCGAGGTTCGTCGCATTCAGCATCAGCTCGACCGACATCAGGATCACGACCGCGTTGCGCCGGACGAGCACACCGGCGGTGCCGATGAAGAACAGGGCCGCGGAGACCGCGACGAACGCGCCGAGCGGAACGGTCACTGGTCGTCCCGCTTCACGAGGACGATCGCGCCGACCATCGCCGCGAGGAGGAGCACCGATGCGACCTCGAAGGGAAAGGCAAAATCACGGAAGACGCTCGTAGCGAGAGGCAGGAGGTCGCCGCCCTTCGCACCCACCGTCGCGGAGTCGTGGAAGCCCACGGAGGCCACCAGCGCAACGACGACCGCGATCGGGATCACCAACAACGCGGCCCACCACTTCTGGGTCTGGAAGAACAGTCCGTACGGCCGCGGCGACTGGGGCGTGAACATCACTCCGTACAGGATGAGAACGGTGATGGCGCCGACGTAGATGAGCACCTGGAACATCGCCACCGTCTCCGCGCCGAGCAGCAGGAACATGCCGGCCACATTGAGGAAGGTGAAGGCCATGAGCAGGGCCGAGGTCGTGATGCGGTTGGCGAGGACGACACCGGCTCCGGCTCCGATGATGGCGATGGTGAGCAGCGCGAACAGCGCCGGCTCGACGATATCGAACACTAGGCGACAGCCGTCCGCAGCCGTTCGCGCAGCGAGACGAGCCGGCGCCGTTGGAAGTACGGCAGGCCCAGCACGAAGAGCGCAAGCAGGATCCAATTCGCGATCGCGACCGGGACGAGCGTGCTCGGGAAGGCGAGCAGCAGTACCGACGTGATGAGCAGGTTCGCGAGCGTGAGCGGGATGAGGACCTTCCAGCACAGCGACATGAGCTGGTCGATGCGCAGCCGCGGCAGCGTGGCGCGGATCCACATGAAAACGAGCACGAAGAAGTAGGTCTTCAGCGTGAACCAGAGCACGCCGATGATCGGGAACACCTCGGTGAACGGACCGTGCCACGCGCCGAACCAGAGCGTCGTCACGATCGCCGACACCACCGTGACCTCGCCGTACTCGGCGAGGAAGAAGATCGCCCACCGCATGCCGGAGTACTCGGTGAGGAAGCCCGCGACGAGCTCGGACTCGGCCTCGGGCAGGTCGAATGGGTTGCGGTTGGTCTCCGCAAGCCCGGCGATGAAGTACGTCACGAACGCGAGCGGCAGCACGAACACGTTGAGCTGAAAGCCCGGCTGACTCTCCGCGATCGTGACCATCGAGAGCGAGCCGACCACCAGAACGACGGTGACCAGCGACAGGATCTGCGGCACCTCGTAGGAGATGAGCTGCCCCGCCGAGCGCAGGCCGCCGATGAGCGAGTACTTGTTGTTGGACGCCCACCCCGCGATGACGACGCCGAGCACGGTCATCGATCCAAGCGTGGTCAGATAGAGCAGGCCGACGTTGAGATCCGCGCCGACGATCTGCGGCGCGAACGGGATGACGACGTAGCTCGCGAGCATCGGGCTGAACACGATCGCCGGAGCGGCGAGGAAGAACCACTTGTCGGTGAGCCGTGCGCGGATGTCCTCTTTGCCCAGAAGCTTGATCGCGTCGGCAAAGGTCTGGAGCAGGCCCCACGGCCCGGTGTGGAGCGGACCGAGACGGTCCTGCATGATCGCCTGCACCTTGCGTTCGAGGTAGATCTGCGCGAGCGCACCGTTGAAGACGAGGCCGACCACGAGCAGCACGGCGATGAGGAGACGGAGCGGAGCCCAGATGGCGGGGTCGATGCCGAACGGCCCTACCGGCACGGCGTCATCAGCCCCCGC
The DNA here is from genome assembly GCA_046727665.1 of Chloroflexota bacterium. Taxonomy (GTDB): domain Bacteria; phylum Chloroflexota; class Limnocylindria; order P2-11E; family P2-11E; genus CF-39. The sequence goes on along the minus strand of JBKPCZ010000109.1, from coordinate 8,202 downwards.
GAGCGTCGCTGCGTGGAGGCAGGAACGACTTGCGCATCGGGTGTCCCGGGAAGGACTCCTCGAGGAAGATGCGTCGCAGGTCCGGGTGGCCGTCGAACATGATGCCGAACATGTCGTAGGTCTCGCGCTCGCACCAATTCGCGCCCTCCCACACCGAGGTCAGAGAGGGTACGTGTGGCTCGAGCGCGTCACACGGCGTGCGGAGCATGACGAAGACGCTCGTCCCGGTGCCGCGAACGAAGGTGACGCTGCGCAGCTCGGTCCCCGTGTCGACGCCCGCGTTCACCGAATAGAGATCGCAGCGGGTCGCCGGATCGTCTCGCACCACCGTCGCGACCTCGACCAACCGCGCCGCGTCGACATCGACGACGACCATGTCGTGCAGCGTCGAGACGCGCGCGAGATCGCCGAGGCGCGTCGCCAGGGCGTCCCGCGCCGCGGCGAGGTCGATCGTCGGCCGGGGCGTGCTCAGTACCAATTGAGCGCCTTCTTCTTCCACGCGTAGAGGAGGCCGATGACGAGGATCGCGATGAAGATCGTCATCTCGACGAGACCGTACCAGCCGAGGTCACGGAAGAGGACCGCCCAGGGAAAGAGAAAAATCACTTCGACGTCGAAGACGACGAACAGCAGCGCGAACACGTAGAAATGTGTCGGGTAGCGACCCCACGCTTGCCCGACCGGCTCCTCGCCCGACTCGTAAGTCTTGAGCTTCTCGCGGGTTGGCTTCCAGGGGGCGAGTAGGTGGCTAAGCAGCATCATCGCGGTCACGACCAGTGCTCCCGCTACGAAGAAGGCGAACACATACACATAGGAGAGGTTGTAGTCGGGCACGCCAGTAGCGTACGGAGGTACTAGTAGGTCGGCAAACCCGTGACGCTGCTGCAATTGACAGCGTTGGAACCCATGGCTACGGTACCCCGGCTCGGGACGGGGCAGTACGCATTGCGTACGGTCAGCAAGCGATGGGGGAGGGACCCAGGCATTGGCGGCGAAGACTAGACGGGCGCATGCCACTCCTTCGCTGACGCTCGGCGCGCGAAGGACGATCAGGCGAGGCGCCTCATCGCTTGTGGCCTCGGGTCAGCGTTCCAAGGATCAACTCGTCGACGTGACCACACGTCGCATCCCGCGTGCGCTCTTCGCGTACTTCGGAACGAAGGGCCTTCGGCTTCTGATCAACACCGCGACGGCGCTCCTGGTCCTCATGCTTCCCTACACGGCTGCGATCTCAGCGCGCGCAGAAGCGGCGCCGACCGACGTCGCGACGCTGTCGTTCGCCGTCGTACCCAGCGACGATGTCTCTCGCGTACAGACCGCCTCACGAGGCGTGATCGCCGGTACGCGAAGCCCCACCACCGTCGCCGCCGAGGAGTCGCGTCCCATCGTGATCCGCACGATCGGAAAGGACGACACGCTCTCCACGATGGCGAATTACTACGCCATCTCGCTCGAGTCGATCGCGTACGCGAACGGGATCACCGACGAGGGTCAGTCGCTCGCGATCGGGCACGAGCTGGTCATCCCGCCGGCCGAGGGCGCGGTGTACACGGTCAAAGATGGCGACACGCCCGAGGACGTCGCCGCGCGCTTCAAGGTCGACGTCGCAGCGATCATGTCCTACAACCGCGTCTACTTCGAGCCGGAGCATTTCGCGGTCGGCCAGATGATCTTCGTCCCCGGCGCGGTCCTCCCCGCGCTGAAGCGGACCGAGGCTCCGAAGTCCATCGCGATGCCGGCGAGCGCCGCGCTGCCGGCGCGGACGGGTCGTCTTGGCTGGCCGGTCAACGGCATCATCACTCAGTACTTCTGGTGGGGTCACACCGGCGTGGACATCGCCGCCCCGTACGGGACCGGGATCGGCGCATCGGATGACGGCATCGTCGTCGCGACGGGACCCGTCGCGGTCGGTGGGCTCCGCGTCTGCGTCCAGCACGCGGGTGGCCTGCAGACTTGCTACTACCACACGAGCGCCGTGTACGTGAGTCCCGGACAGACCGTGGCGCGCGGCCAGCTCATCGCCGCGATCGGCCTCACGGGTGTCACGACGGGACCGCACGTGCACTGGGAGCTCAAAGTCAACGGAGTGCCCCAAGACCCGCTCGCGTACTAGTTCCGACAGCGGGAGCATCGCTCTCTTCGCATATAGCGCCGCGGGTCCTGCCGCGGCTCGGGGTCCTCGCTCGCTCGAAACTCGCCCGCTCGGCCCTCTTCTAGGTCGTCCCCTCATGTCGCGGGCTCAACTCTCACTCGCGAGGACCCGACTCGCCGCGTCACCCGCGGCGCGTTCTCCTGCCCACTCGCTGGCTCCGCATACTCCTTATGTGTACCGAGCAGTCCACGCCGATCGCGCGGGGCGCGTCATCGTGTCGGACCACGCCGCGGCCGCCTTCGACGGAGCCGCGACCGTTCCGTTCTCCGACGCGCTGAGGCTTCCGAACGGCGCGACGGTGCTCCACCTGGAGCGCGAGGCCGAGACGCTCGATCGCTCGGGGCGCGCGCGACGCGTCGGCCCGGGCCGGCTCGCGGTCGCCGCGGTGCTTCCGCCCGGACACCTACGCACCCAGCTTCCGGCGTACGCAGACGCACCTGACAAACCAGATCTGACGCCGCGCGCCTACACCGCGGTCGCGGCCGACGACGCCGGCGAGCTCGTCGTCGCAGCGGTCCTGATAGACCGCGACCCCACCCGCGATGGCGACGCATACCCGAAGGCGGAGATCGCGACAAGAGTGAATGACGCGCTGCGTTCGCGACCGGCCGACCGTCTGGTGCGGCAGCTCGCGCGCTGCGCCCGCGAATACGGGTGTCGCGCCGCCGCGAACGCCTTCTACGGGCGCTGGGAATGCGCGCTTCCGATCGCCGCGCCGACCAACGAGCATCCGCCGCCCGTTGTCGCTCCGCGTCTCGATGGCGAGGCCGAGCCGCGCGAAGCGGCGGCGTTCCATGCGACCGCGGACGAGGTCGCCGCCCTCGCGACACGGCACATCGCGGCCGGAGGGACCCTCGTGTCATTCGGACGGGCGTGCGAAGGAGAGCCGCTCCTCGCGGCGCGCGTCGTCGAGGACGCGATCCGACTCATCCGCTCGACGACACAAGCCGGGACGATCCATCTCGAGACCAACGGGTCGATCCCCGCGGCACTACGACGCATCGTCGCGACCGGGCTCGACGCGATCACCTTCCGACTCACCTCCGCGCGTGCGGACACCTACGACGCGCTGCATCGGCCGGAGGGGTATCGCTTCGCAGACGTTCGGGCGTCGATCCGCATCGCCGCCGAGCACCGGCTCGCGACGAGCCTCTACATCCCCGTCCTGCCAGGGATCTTCGACCGCACCGAGGAGCTCGCCGCACTCCTCGGTCTCGCCGAAGACCTCCCCGAAGGAAGCGCGATCCTGCTGCGCGACCTCGCTGCCGATCCGCTGCGCGCGGTCGCGGCGGTGAAGACGCGCGATACGCTCCTCGGCATCGCACACGCTCTCGAGCAGCTACGCGCCGAGCTGCCGCATCTACGTGTCGGCTCGTTCGTGCGACCGCTCGCGCGGATCTAGGTGTTCCTCGATCGCGCGCGCGCAGCGATCCGAGCCGGTGACGGTGGCAACGGCGTGATCTCGTTCCGGCGCGAAGCACACGTCCCCCGCGGCGGACCGGACGGCGGCGACGGCGGACGCGGCGGCGACGTCATCCTACGCGTCGACGAGCAGCTCGCGTCGCTGGGCGATTACCGCAACCAGCGCGTGCACGCCGCGACGAGCGGCGGCGCCGGCGGTGGCTCGAACAAGTCAGGCAAGGCCGGAGGCGATCTCATCCTGCGCGTTCCGCCGGGCACGACCGTGAAGGACGTCGCGACCGGCGAGGTGGTCGCCGATCTCGTGTCACCGGGGCAGGAGATCGTCGTGGCGCGCGGCGGCAAGGGTGGACGAGGCAATGCGCGGTTCGCGTCGAGCACGCGGCGCGTGCCTCGCATCGCGGAGGACGGTCAGCCGGGGGAACGGCGCGACCTCGAGCTCGAGCTGCGCCTCATCGCCGATGTCGGTCTCGCCGGCCTGCCCAACGCGGGGAAGTCGAGCCTGCTCGCGGCCCTGACGCGCGCGCGGCCGAAGATCGCGGACTACCCGTTCACCACGCTCACGCCCAACCTTGGCGTGGCTCGGCTCGACGACCGCGAGCTCGTGATCGCGGACATCCCCGGCCTCATCGAGGGCGCGAGCAAGGGTGCCGGCCTGGGAGAAGAGTTCCTTCGGCACATCGAGCGCACGCGCCTCATCGTGCACGTCGTCGACGCATCGCTCCCCGATCCGCTCGCGGCCATCGCGACCATCGACGCGGAGATCGCCGCGTACGGACACGCGCTCGAGGAGCTCCCTGAGCTGTTCGCGCTCAACAAGATCGATCTCGCTGAGGCGCGGGACGCGGTGCCACGGATCGTCGAGGCGCTCGAGGCCGAAGGACGCGAAGCCGTCGCGGTCTCCGCCGCGAGTGGCGAAGGCGTGGACCGTCTGAACAAGCGCATCTTCGCGCTCTGCGCCGCGCGGCCGAAGCAGCAGGCCGCCGCGCCCGCGGAGCGGCGGATCGTCTTCGCGGGCAGTCCGAGGGACGTGAAGGTGTCGCGCGAGGGTGAGGCCTATCGCGTGCGCGGCGATCGGCTCGAACGGCTCGCGACCGGTATCGATTGGGACAGTCCCGAAGCGTCCGCGTACTTCCATCGACTTCTGCTGAGATCGGGCGTCGAGGGCAAGCTGCGAGCGCTCGGTGTGAAAGACGGCGACACGGTGCGCATCGGCAAGCTCGAGCTCGAGTGGACGGACGCGCCGCAACAGCTTGCGGCCTCGGCCGCGAAGAAGAAGCGTTGACGGCGCGCCTCGGCGTGTTCGGCGGCACCTTCGATCCCGTGCACGTCGGTCATCTCGCGATCGCGCTTGCCGCGCTCGAGTCGGTCCCGCTGGAGCGCGTCCTGTTCGTTCCCGCGCGGCGGTCGCCGCTCAAGGACCGCGATCCGCTCGCGAGCGTCGCCGACCGCGTCGCGATGCTCGAGGCCGCCATCGCGAACGAGCCGCGGTTCGTCCTGTCCCGGGCCGAGCTCGACCGCGATGGTGTGTCGTACACCGTCGACACGCTGGAGGCGCTGCGCGAGCAGGGCGAGCTCTTCCTCATCCTCGGAAGCGACGCGCTCGCGGACCTCGCGCGCTGGCGGGCGCCCGATCGGATCAGAGAGCTGGCCACGATCCTGGTCGCGGCGCGTCCCGGCGCTCCCGAGGCCGATCCCATGCACCGCGCGCGTGCCTTCGACGCACCGCGACTCGATATCAGCTCGCGCGAGCTGCGCGCTCGTGCCGCTCGCGGGATGTCGCTGCGGTACCTTGTTCCGGACGCAGTGTGGGAGCACATCAAGAAGCGCGGCCTCTATCGGTGACGGCACCCGCACGCGCAGGTCTCCATCAGTGACAGCATCCGCACGCGCAGACATGCCGCCGCGAGCACTCGCCGACCTTGTGGTCGAAGCCGCGAGCGATAAGAAGGCCGAGGACATCCTGGTGCTGAACGTGTCCGAGGTCACGACCATCGCCGATCTGTTCGTCATCTGCAGCGCTCGTGGCGAGCGCCAGGCGCAGGCGATCGCCGACGGGATCATCGAGAAAGCGAAGGCCGCCGGACAGCAACCCTTCGGGGTCGAGGGCTACAACGGCGGGCGATGGATCCTCATCGACCTCAGCGACGTCGTCGTGCACGTCTTCGTGCCGGAGGAGCGGGAGCTGTACCGGCTCGAACGGCTCTGGGGTGACGCTCCCGTCGTGCTGCGCATCGCCTGACCGGTCAGCTCCTGACCGCGTCAGCGGCGAAGATAGTCGTCCGTCTTGTCGATCCAGTCTTGGCGTGGCGGGCTGAACACGTCGACGTCGAGCGTGTCCTCGAGCGCCTCCGCGCGGTGCGGCACGTTCGACGGGATGGTGAGGATCTCCCCCGCGTGTACGGTCACGTCCTCCTCGCCGTTCGGGCCGAGCCAGAGGCGGAGTGCACCCTCGAGGATGTAGGTGATCTGCTCGCTCTCATGCGTGTGTGTCTGTACCACCGCGCCCTTCTTCAGGAAGACCTGCGCGACCATCGCCCGTTCGCCATGGACGAAGCGGCGCTCGATGCGGTCGGTCATGCGCTCCTTCGGGATACGGTCCCAGGTCTAGTGCGTTCCTAACTCCACTGCGGTCCTCCTACGAATCGCGCTGACTCTACGCGAGCTCGTGGCGTGGCCCAGCCGGTCCGCTACGATTGAGGTGGCTTCGCCACCTGGGGCTGTGTCTTCCCTCCTCGCTCAGCTCGCTCCGCTCGCTTCGCGAAGGGAAGCAGCCCCGATCGGCGGCGCAGCCGCCGATCGGGGCTGTAGCTCAGCTGGGAGAGCGCTTGAATCGCACTCAAGAGGTCAGGGGTTCGAATCCCCTCAGCTCCACCGATCTGGCGAATTCATTGGCAGATTTGCGATCTCGATAGTGGCCCAGCAGCGAGAAGTCACTTGACGACTACTCAAGTCACTCTAGGTCGACGCGGCGTTCGCACGCAGTTCTCTCTGCGCCGCGCTCACGACCACTTGACTCGTTGGAGTTGAACACAGACTGGTCTCTGTCGGGAGCGTCTGAGCTCCGTCGAATTCAATCGCGGGCTCGACAGGAGGTCAGAGCGCGCGCGTCTCGATGCCCCGTCGGTGAGGATCATCTCCGCTCTCTGCAGCCTGACAGCCGATTGCAAACGTCCGCCGCACGCGGCTTCACCCTAAAGAGCATGTCGACTCGAGTCCCATTGCGTCCGATCGCAGGTGACGGTCACACGAACCTACCGAACGCCGTCTGTACTCGCAGTGCTGAACCTCGTCGATCAATGACCACGGGCGCCACGTGAGTTATCGCTGCCTCCCAGGACGCAAATCATCCCCGCCCGCCACAAGACGGCGCTCGGTCGGCTTGGAAAGAACTCGATCGACCGCTCGAAGCACAGGGCACCGAGTCATCGTGCGTCTGGATACTTGCCAATATGTAAGCATTGCTGCTGAATCGCACGACGTTGAGCGGCTATGAGCAAGCTGAGCGGGGGCATGAGCGTCAACTCGCCCTGATCGTTCTTGTCACGTCCGTAGTGGCACTCATGGTCGTTGCCGTTGCGCGAAGCCAATCGACGTTGCCAATCACGAGTCCCCTTGGACTGGTCGGCCTGGTGTGGTCGGTCGCGCGATTCAACGTCGCGGGTATCGGGTTGGGCCTAGTCCACCTTGGATACATCGCCGGCCTTGCCGCGCTCGTTGCAAGTCTCTTCCTTGTGTTTTCACTTGACTCGGTCCGGCTGCGCGTCCAGTTCGCGACCGGTGCTCTTGTCGGATTCGTTCAAGCGCTCGCACAACTCGCGGCCGCAGCCAGCGACGCCGGACTCACCGGACTCCTCCTGGGAGTACCCGCAGCCATTGCCGACATCGTGATGCTCGGCATTCTCACGATGGTCATACGCCGATTCCTTGGAGGTGTTTCTCGATGACTACCACTGCGCGCAGCCACCAATCTCGGCTCCTGCTCTATGTCATCGTCTGCGCCTTGGCCCTCGTTATCGGCTGGACGACAGCCGAGCCGGCGGGAGCGTCCCACGGGAACGGTGTGTCACGGGTCTGCGAGATCAGCTATCCCACGCTCAGGCTCGAGAGCGTGTCCTACGACAATCCCTTCGATCCCTACGCATGGATTTACACACAGTCGTAGTACTACTCGAACTACTCGCAGTTTCTCTACGGCGATAACACCTGCATCGACGACTGGAGCTGCGATCACGGCATCTACCGAAACGGCCTGGCCGGGTGGTACCAGGTCGCGGGAGGCCATCGCTTCAATCACGATGGTCAAACGTACTCACTCCCTAACAGTTGGACAGACGGCCAATGCTTCCCGTCCGAGTCAGGAGGCTGCTGATGGATCGTGTTCGACGCGCACTGCGAATCGGACTTGGCTTAGCTTTGACGGTCCTATTCATCGCTCCCTCAATGGTGAGTGCGCAAGAGGGTCGCCGACCATCATTTGGGACACCGCGCGATGTCACCGTGGACCAAACTCTAATCTCGATCGACGAGGCCCAGGCGCAACTGGACTATCGCATACCGCGAGCTGTCTCTTTTGCCCGCTGGATATCAACTGGCCGGTGCCTTCTTCCTGACACCACCCGATCAGGATG
>JBKPCZ010000108.1:0-4428 GCA_046727665.1 Chloroflexota bacterium | reverse complement strand
ACGCGCCTCGGCCACACGCCGGTGGTCTGCAAGGACACGCCGGGGTTCATCGTCAATCGGCTGATGATCCCGATCATGCTCGAGGCGATCCGCGCGCTGGAGCAGGGCGTCGCGACGCCGGAGGACATCGACAGGGCGGTGAAGCTCGGCCTGCGGCACCCGATGGGTCCGTTCGAGCTCATCGACTACACCGGGCTCGACATCAACCTCCACGTCGCCAACGTGTTCTTCGAGGAGTTCCGTGACCCGGCGTGGGCCCCGCCGCCGCTGCTCAAGCGCATGGTCCTCGCCGGCCGCCTCGGCGTGAAGACCGGCCGCGGCTTCTACGAGTACGACGAGAACGGGAAACGGAAGACGTAGAGACGCAAGAGGTAGAGCCGCAGAGGATCGAGAGCCCGATCGTCGAGAGTCACGAGGCTGACGCTCTGCGGAAGGCCGCGATGTGGAGCGCGCTGGCCGGTGTGGCACACGTCGCAGCCGTCGCGTTCGGCCCGGGCTTCTACCCGGCGTGGTTCTTCTTGCTCACGGCCATCGCGTACGGTCTGATGCTCCCTGTCATCGCGGTCCTGCACGTGCGCCATCTCATCGTGCGCGACAGTGGGGCGATGCTCGGGTCACTCGCTGGCATCGCGGTGATCACCGTAGGCATCGCCGCTTCGGCCGCTCCTGAGTTGGCCGTAGCGGCGTTGTTCGTGCGGGCGATCTGGTGGTGGACGATCGGCAAGATGTGGTGGGAGACGGACATCATGCCGCGCTGGCTCGGCGCGGTCACGCTGGGTCTCGCCGTTGGCGAATTCGCTCTTGTCCTCGCGCTTGGTCCCCTCGGCGCCGACATGAGCGTCGCCTGGTTACCGTTGCGGCTCCTACTGGGCATCTGGCTGCTGGCAGTGTCGTACACGTTGTGGAGAACGCGGACCGTCGCATGAGGAGCGCGGCGATCGGGACCGCCCAGGCGGCGTGGACCGGCGAGCCGTCATTCGCGGACGTGCTGGCGGCGCGCGACTTCCTCAGGACGTATCTCGCGCCGACGCCGCTCATCCGCCGCGAGGCGGTGAGCTCCGCGCTCGGTCTGGACGTCTGGCTGAAGTGCGAGAACGTCCTGCCGACCGCGGCGTTCAAGGTGCGCGGCGGCCTCAACCTGATCGGGCGCGATCCGACCGCGCGGCAGGGCGTCATCGGCGCATCGACCGGCAACCACGGTCAGTCGCTCGCGTACGCGGGCGGGGTGTTCGGCGTGCCGGTGACGATCGTCGTGCCGAAAGGCGCGAACCCGATCAAGGTCGCCGCGATGCGCGCGAACGGCGCGACGATCGTCGAGCACGGCGACGACTACGACGACGCACGCGAGGAATGCGAACGGCGCGCGGCCGCGAGCGGCATCCGCTACGTGCACTCAGGCAACGAGCCGTACCTCATCGCCGGTGTCGCGACCGCGGCGCTCGAGGTCCTGCTCGAGCGGCCCGACATCGACGTCTTCATCGTGCCTGTCGGTGGGGGCAGCGGCGCCTCGGGGGCGGCGCTCGTCGCCAAGACGCTCCGCCCCGACATCACGGTCATCGGCGTGCAGGCCGAGGGCGCATCGGCGGCGTACCGCGCCTGGCGCGATCATGCGCCGCGCACCACGGAGCGAGCGGCGACGTTCGCTGAGGGCCTCGCGACGCGCACATCCTTCGATCTGCCGCAGCGCATGCTCGCGGTGCTGCTCGACGACTTCGTGCTGGTGACCGACGACGAGCTCTACGCGGCGATGCGTCTGCTCATGGTGGAGGGCCATCTCGTGGCGGAGGGCGCCGGCGCCGCGCCCGTCGCCGCGGCGCGCAGCCTGGCCCAGCGGCTGTCCGGCAAGCGCGTGGCGTGCTGGGTCAGCGGCGGCAACGCGACCGCGGAATCACTAGTTCGCGCCCTGGAGCCGCGCTGACGCTGTCGCTAGCGAACCTCGTAGCTCACCAGATAGGTGAGGTTCGTCGGAGTCACGCGCCAGACGAAGGTCTCCGTCGCGGTGCCGTTCTCGAAGGTCGAATCCATCACGATCGTGACATCGACATCCTCGCTGCCCGGCACGCGCCGCGCCTCATGTCGGACCTCCCGCGTGCGGCCGGATGTGCCGAGCCGTTCGCGCGCGACCGCCAGCATCGCCATGAAGCGCTCCTTGGTGACCGCGGTGCGAAGGCGATCATCCGTGAGCGCATAGATCGCCTCGTAGTCGCGTGCGTCCCATCGCGCGCGGAAGCGGCTGTGATCAAGATTCGTGGCCACCCACTGCGAGTAGAAGGGCTCGAGCGAAAAGCCTGGGGGACGCGTTCTCGTCGGCGAGGGCATCGACGTCGCGCTTGGCACCGTGACAAAGGGGGCGCACGCGACGGCAAGGGTGGTCGCCAACGTCAAGCGAAGCAGAGCCGATCGCATACATCGGGCTAACGTCCCTCGAGCGATACCATCACGACGATGGCTGTGACCGCGCGCGCACGTCACGAAGGCCTTGGGCTGAGCCTCGACGACGTCAAGGGCATGTATCGAAAGATGCTCGAGACGCGCATGGTCAGCGAGCGGATCCTCCAGCTCAACCGCATGGGCCGCACGCCGTTCGGCGCCGGGACGGACGGCCACGAGGCCGCGCAGATCGGCGCGGCGTGGAACATCCATCGTGGCAAGGACTGGACCGTCCCGTACTACCGCGACATGGGCGTCGCCTTCGTGCTCGGCATGACGCCGCTCGAGGAGTTCCGCATGGTCCTCGCGAAGGGGACGGACACGCACTCCGCGGGACGGCAGATCCTGAACCAGTTCTCGAGCCCGAAGGATCGCATCGTGACACGCTCGGTCTGCGTCGGCACCGAGTTCCCGCACGCGGTCGGACTCGCGCTCGCGATCCGCAATCTGAAGGAACAGAACATCGTCTTCGCGTTCGGCGGCGATGCCTCGACGAGCCCGGGCGACTTCCACGAGGCCATCAACTTCGCCGCGATCCACAAGCTGCCGGTGGTGTTCGTCATCGAGAACAATCTGCTCGCGATCTCCACGCGCTTCGAGCAGCAGATGGCCGTGCCGAACGTGGCGGACAAGGCGGCGGGCTACGGCGTGCGCGGCTTCATCGCCGACGGCATGGACGTGCTCGACTCCTTTGACAAGACGCGGCAGGCGGTCGAGCTCACGCGCTCGGGCGCGGGTCCGACACTGGTCGAGCTCAAGTGCTACCGGTACCAGCCACACACATCCGACGACGATGACAGCCGCTATCGCACGAAGGACGAAGTCCGCGAATGGATGGCGAAAGACCCGCTCGATCACGCGCGCAAGTACCTGGGCGAGCAGGGCACCAGCGACGAGGAGCTCGCGGCGATCCGCGGCTCGCTCGAAACCGAGATCGAGGCCGCGATCGCGCAGGCCGAGAGCGAGCCGGACCCGCGACCCGAGGATGCGATGACGCACGTGTACGCCGAGGAGGCCCCGCGGCCCGACGGCACCCGCTCCTAGACATCGTGCGCCTCCTCGCGGTCCTGCTCGCGCTGGTCCTGGCCGGCTGCTCGGCGCCGCGCACGGAGATCACTTCGACACCGTCGCCCACGCACGAGCCGGGGATGACGCTGGTCACGGTGCTCCTCGACCTGTCCGGCCCGCGCGCTCCGAGCGGCGTCGCGCAGCGCGCCGCGATGCAGCTCTGGCTCGATCAGGAACAAGCTCGCGGCGGCCGGCAGCGCTTGCGCGCGGAGTTCGTCGACATCGGCGGCAGCGACGCGAGGCTGCTCATCGAGCTGCGCCGCGCGTCGGAAGAGGACCGGGCGGACGCCGTCGTGATCGGGGCGCCGGTCGCATACGACCAGACCTTCGCGCGCGCGCTCGGCGTGGCGCGCGCTCCCGTCCTGTTCACGCTGCCCGCGCCCGAGCCGACGTCCATGCCCGGAGGCGGCTGGGCCTTCGCGCTCGCGCCGAGCTATGCCGACCTAGCACGCGCCGCGGTCGCCGACGCGACCGAGCGCAGCCTGCTGCGACCCACCCTTCTCGCGAGCGACGAATCGCCGGCCGCGATCGCCGAGCGGCTCGCGCTGGCACGAGAGATCGAGCAGCGCGGTCTGGTCGCTCCGACCGTCGTGGCGGTGACGGCCCAGGACGCCGCCGGGCGTGTCCGGGCCGGCGCCTCGTTCGCGCGCTGTGCGTTCTTCACCGGCCCGGCCTCCACCTACGTCGACGCGGCGCGCTCGCTCGCCGCGGCGGGCGTCACGCCGCGCGTCTATCTCTCCTATCTAATGGAGTCGAGCGACGCCGCTGCGCTGCGGGAGGGCGCGGACGTCGCGACCTGGCCGGGCTCGCGCAACCTCGCCGCGGCGTCGACGGCACCGACGAGCGCGGCGCGAGCCGACTTCCTCCAAACGTTCGCCGGACGGCACGGTCCGCCGAGCACGCTGGCGGCGACCGCGTTCGATGCGCTCG
>JBKPCZ010000107.1:0-6425 GCA_046727665.1 Chloroflexota bacterium | reverse complement strand
AGCAGGTCGGCGACGTGGACACCGGCGGAGACGATGCCGCCCATGAGCGCGCGCTTCAGCATGCGGCTCGAGCGATGCTGGTCGCGGTTCATCGTGACGGTGGTCCCCTCCGGAAGCGTCGAGGCGTAGGCGGCACCGAGTCGGGCGCAGAACTCCGCGGTGAGGTCGATGTTCACCAGGCCGGTGACGCCGAAACGACCGAACAGCGCGCGGCGCCCCTGCGAGCCCCAGATGAGGCTCGAGCCGACGACGGCCCCGCTCTCGATCTGTTTGTCGGGCCAGATCTTCACCTGGCTCCGCACGCGCGCGTTGTCGTTCACGATGCAGTGATCGCCGATGACGCTGCCCTCTTCCAGGGTCACCCGTGACTTCAGCGCGCACTGGCGCCCGACGATCGTGCCGTGCAGCTCCGCCCGTTCGCCGATGTAGCTGTTGCGCCAGACGATCGAGCGGTCGACGACCGCGCCGACGTCGACGGTCACGTAGTCCCGCAGGACCGTCGGCCCGATGATCTCGACGTGCGGACCGATCTTGACGCCGTTCCCGAGGTAGACCGGGCCGGTGATGCGCGCCGATTCGTCGATCTCGACGTCGCCGTTGGTGAAGACGCCGGGGAGTAGCTCGCGACCGAGCGGGCTCGCCGTGAGGCGGCCGTGGAGCAGGTCCGCGTTCGCGCGCGCGTACTCGGAGATCGAGCCGACGTCCGTCCAGTAGCCGGACGCGATGTAGCCGTACAGCGGTTCGCCCTCGCGCAGCAGCGCGGGGAACAGATCCTTGCTGAAGTCGAAGGCCTCACCCGGCTTGTACCGCTCGAGCACGCGCGGCTCGATCACGTAGATGCCGGTGTTGATGGTGTCCGAGAAGACCTCGCCCCACGACGGCTTCTCGAGGAACTTCGAGATCCGACCGTCCTCACCGGTGATGACGACGCCGTACTCGAGCGGGTTCGCGACGTGATACAGCGTGAGAGTCACCGCGGCTTTGCGCTCGCGGTGGAACGCGATCACCTTCGAGATATCGATGTCCGTCAGCGCATCGCCGGAGATGACGATGAACGTGTCGTCGAGGGCATCGCCGATCTGACGGACGGAACCGCCGGTGCCGAGGGGCGACTCCTCGACGCTGTACTTGAGCCGCATGCCGATCGCGCCACCATCGCCGAAGCTGTCCTGGATCTGCGACGCGAGGTACTGCAGGGTCACAAAGGCGTCGTCGATGCCATGGCGCTGGAGCAGGTCGAAGATGTGCCCGAGGCATGGCTTATTGACGATCGACACCATCGGCTTGGGCCGATTGATCGTCAGGGGGCGCAGGCGGCTCCCCTCGCCGCCGGCCATGACCACGGCCTGCATCACGCCGAGTCTAGGCGAGCAACCCTAGCGTGGGCTTCCCGAACCGAACACGCTCTCGAGATCGTGCTTCGAGTACGCCCGGAAGGCAACGTGCGTATGCGTGCGCGCGACGCCGGGTACCTGCGCGATGCGCCGCGTGACGATGTCGGCGAGCTCCTCGTGCTCGCGGGCGCGGACCATCGCGACGAAGTCGATCTCTCCGGTGACCGAGTACACCTCGGACACGCCTGGGACCGCCGCGAGATCCTCGCCGACCTTCGGTAGCGCCCCGCGCTCGGCTGTGATGAGCACGACCGCGGTGATCACGGCCTAGAGACTCTTGACGTCGATGTCGTGCAGCGCGGACTTCACGACGTGGGCGGCTTCCTGATAGCCCATCGCCTTGCCGCGCTCAAGCGCGGCCTGGTATGACTCATTGCTGTCCTGATTCGACCGCTCGTCGTAGCGGTGGAACGCTTCCTCGAGCTGATCGATGGCGAGCTTGATGCGATCGCGGGCAGCGCTGCTGATCAAGACGGCCCTCCCGGCGCGTGTTCGGGCTGAGGATAATCGCGCCGGAAGGGCCGTGCTGTCAGCGCTGGTGCTTCTCGATGGTCTCTTCCTGCTGGATGATCGTCGACGCCACCGGGTCATCGACGACCTCGGTCTCTTCCTGCACCTGGGTGCTGCCGTCGGGGCCGACGTTGACGTTCGTCGTCTTCGGTTCCTCGACGCGTTCCTTGCTCGTGACCTCGGTGCGCTTCTCGACGATCTTGCGCTCTTCCATTTGGACCTCCTATCCAGATGACCCCGGAGAAGCACGACGGATGCCAAGCCAAATCGGGACACGCCGCGGTAGGTGAGGTGACACGGCAACTCCGCTGCCCCCGCTGGCGATTTCGCGGCAGGACCCGCGGCGGCGACGCGAGGCTGGGGCGCTACCCGATCTCGAGCTCTTTCGTCGGCACTCCGACGTCCACTTCGACGCGGCCGTCAACGACGCGCACGGGGTAGGCGTTCACCGGGAACACCGCGGGGAGCGCTTTTACTTCCCCGGTCAGCAGATCGAAGCGCGCCCCGTGGCGCGGGCACTCCACGAGGCAGTCCTCGAGCTCGCCCTCGCCCAGAACGCCGCCATCGTGCGTGCAGACGTTGTCGATCGCTCCCCACGTCCCGTCGGCGCAGTGCCCGAGGCACAGGCTCTTCCCCTCCGCATCGACCACCGCGACCTCGCCCGGCGCGATATCGGTGATGTTCGCCACACCGACGAATCGGCTCAGGCTGCCACTCCCTCGACCTCGGCGATGCGACCGATGCGTGGCGCGAGCGCGCTGATGACGCGGGCGCGGATCTGCACGTCGGGGATCTCGTTAACGACGCGCTGGAAGAATCCGCGCACGAGCATCTGCTCGGCCGTCGCGCGATCGAGGCCACGCGACATGATGTAGAAGAGCTCGGTGTCGTCGATCGAGCCTGCCGTGGCGCCGTGCCCGCACCGCGCGACGTCGTTGGTGAGGATCTCGAGCACCGGGATCGGATCGGCTCCCGCCTTGTTGGAGAGCAACATGTTGCGGCACTCCTGATACGAGCCGGTCCCGCTGGAGGTCGGCTCGACGCGGATCACACCGTAGAAGATCGCGTGCGCCGACTCGTAGAGCGCCGAGAGGTACAGCAGGTCGCTCGTCGAGGCCTTGCCGTCGACGCGCTGCAACGAGTTCACGTCGATCCGCTGCGCGTCACCCGCGGCGACGAGTCCGTAGAGCTTCACCTGAGCGCCGTTGCCGCGGATGTCGGACTCGACGCCGAGCTTGGTGCGCTTGCTCCCGACCAGCACGTTGAAGCTCGCGAGCGAGCTGTCGCGGTCCGAGATGTTGCGCTGCTGACCGAGGTCCCACACGTCGTCGCTGAAGCGCTGCACGCCGATGTACCGGACGGTCGCTCCTGGGCCGGCGCGCACCTCGAGAGACGGCACCGCGACGCGGCCGGCGCCGCCGCTCTCTGACGAGAGCTCCTCCAGCAGCGTTACCGACGAGCCCTCCTCGGCGACGACCAGCGTGCGGAACACGATCGGCGCTGTTCCCGCCGCCCAGCGCTTGTGGACCTCGAGCGGGAGCTCGACGTGGACGCCGGCCGGGACATACAGGAACGTGCTGCCGTGCCCGTAGAGCGCCGCGGTCCATGCGCGGAACGCGGCGTGGCTCGGCATCCCGCCGCCGTCGGGAAGCCAGCGGCGTACGAGCTCGGGATGATCGCGGACCGCCGACGACCAGCGATCGAATACGAGACCTTTGTGCGATGCCTCGAGCGGAACGGAGCCGTACTCGCTCGGCGGGTGCGACGCGTCGAGGAGCTCGGCGGCATTCACACGCGGCAGGTCCTTGAGCGGGAACCGGCGCCACTCCTCTTCCTGCCCGGTCGGCCACTCGGACTGCTCGAAGCGCTCCAGAGCGGCGATGCGGTCGTCGCGCAGCCAGCCAGGTTCAGCGCGCCCAACACTGAGCCGCTCGACCGTTTCGCGGTCGAGCGGCAATGACGTCGCGGCGACCGTGGCGACGGTCAGCCGATCGCTCCCTGCATCTGCAGCTGGATAAGACGGTTCATCTCGATCGCGTAGTCCATCGGCAGCGTCTTCACGATCGGCTCGATGAAGCCGTTCACCACCATCGCCGTGGCATCCGCTTCGCTCAGGCCGCGGCTCATGAGGTAGAAGAGCTGCTCCTCGCCGACCTTGGAGACGGACGCTTCGTGGCCGATGGTCACGTCGTCCTCGTCGATTTCCATGTACGGATACGTGGAGCTCTGCGCGGTGTCGTCGAGCATGAGCGCATCGCAGCGCACGGTGCTCTTGGCGCCGTGCGAGCCCGCGTAGATCTTCACCAGCCCGCGGTAGCTCTGCTTGCCGGTGCCCTTGCTGATGCCCTTGCTCGTGATGATCGAGGTCGTGTTCGGCGCGGCGTGGATCATCTTCGCCCCGGCGTCCTGATGCTGGCCATCGGCGGCGAAGGCGACGGACAAAACCTCGCCGTGCGCGCCTTCACCGGTGAGGTACACGCTCGGGTACTTCATCGTCACCTTGCTGCCGAGGTTCGCGTCGATCCACGACATGCGGCCACCCTGCTGGACGACGGCGCGCTTGGTCACGAGGTTGTAGACGTTGTGGCTCCAGTTCTGGATAGTCGTGTACCGGACGTCGGCGCCTTCCTTGACGATGATCTCGACCACCGCGCTGTGCAGCGTATTGGTGGTGAAGACGGGCGCCGTACACCCCTCGACGTAGTGCACCTTCGAGCCAGGCTCCGCGATGATGAGCGTGCGCTCGAACTGGCCGGCGTTCTCGCTGTTGATGCGGAAGTACGCCTGCAGCGGCATCGTGACCTCGACTCCCGGCGGGACCCACACGAACGATCCACCGGACCACACCGCGGTGTTGAGCGCGGCGAGCTTGTTGTCGTTCGCGGGGATCACCGTGCCGAAGTACTGCTTCACGATGTCCTCGTGTTCCTTCAGCGCGGTGTCGGTGTCCATGAAGATGACGCCGAGCTTCTCGAGATCCTTGCGGATGTTGTGGTAAACGCTCTCGCTGTCGTACTGGCTGCCGACACCCGCGAGGTACTTCTGCTCGGCTTCCGGAATGCCGAGCTTGTCGAACGTCCGCCGGATGTAGTCGGGGACATCCTTCCAGTCCTTCGCCGACTTGTCCGATGCCTTCAGGTAGTAATAGATGTCTTCGAAGTCGATCCCCGAAAGATCGGCGCCCCACGTCGGCATCGAACGCTGGCGGTAATGCCGCAGCGCCTTCAGCCGCCGCTGATACATCCAATCCGGCTCGTGCTTGTAGTCCTGGCTGATCTCGCGGACCACGTCCTCGGACAGGCCCTTCTTCTTGACGTTCCGGTAGACGGCGTCTTTGTCTTCCCAGCCGAACTTGTAGTTGTCCGGAAGCTCTTTGCGAACGTCAACGGTCATCTCTATCTCCCCTGTCCGGCCGCGTGCGCCTTGCTGTCTTCCTCGTCGGGCCACGCCGGTAGGCCCCACGCGGCGCCTTTGAGCGTCTTGAGACTCAGCAGCGCGCACTTGATGCGCGCCGGGCTGATCGGGATGCCCAGGTTCTCCAGGATGTGATCGCGGTCGATGGCCTTGATCTCGTCGAGCGTCTTCCCCTTGATCTCCTCGGTGAGGATCGAGGCGGACGCCTGCGAGATCGCGCAGCCCTTCCCGCTGAAGCGCACGTCGGCGACCCGGTCGTCATCGATCCGGAGCGCCATGCTCAGCTCGTCGCCGCACAGCGGGTTCGAGTCGCTGTACGTGTTCGTGGCTCCGGGCAGCTCGCCCTGGTTCCGCGGATTCTTGTAGTGGTCAAGGATGTAGTCGCGGTACATGTCGTCCATCGCTATACCTTGAACACTTTCTTGGCCTTATCTATTGCGGCCAGGAGCGCGTCGCACTCCTCCGTCGTGTTGTACAGGTAGAACGACGCGCGCGTCGTCGCGGCGACGCCGAGGCGTGTCATGAGCAGCTGATTGCAGTGATGGCCCGCGCGCACGCAGACGCCCTCGCGGTCAAAGATCGTCGCGACGTCGTGCGGGTGGATCCCTTCGATGTTGAACGACACCACGCCAACGCGGTCATCGAGCGTCTTCGGTCCGTAGACCGTGATGCCGGGGACCTCGGAGAGGCGCGGCAGCAGGTGCCCGACGAGCGAGAGCTCGTGCTCGTGGATCTTCGCCACGCCGACGGCCTCGAGGTAATCGACCGCCGCGCCAAGCCCGATCGCGTCCACGTAGGACGATGTGCCGGCCTCGAACTTCCACGGCAGCTCGTTCCATTCGGTCTTCTCGACCGTGACCCGGCTGATCATGTCGCCGCCGTAGAGGAAAGGCCGCATGCGCTCGAGCAGCGACAAGCGAGCCCACACGGCGCCGGAACCGGGCGGCGCGAGCATCTTGTGGCCGCTGAAGACGAGGAAGTCGCAGTCGAGATCGGCGACATCCACCGGCGTGTGCGGCACGGCCTGCGCCGCGTCCACCAGCACGGTCGCGCCGGCGGCATGGGCCTCGGCGACGATCTCCTTCACCGGGTTCACGACGCCCAGGC
>JBKPCZ010000106.1:0-6551 GCA_046727665.1 Chloroflexota bacterium | reverse complement strand
CGAGGCGCTTGTCCGCGGCGGCCTGCAGGTCATCGAGGTAGCCGAACTTGATCGATTCGGTCGGGCAGGCCTTCGCGCAGGCCGGCTGCATGCCGTTCTGAAGACGGTCGTAGCAGAGGGTGCACTTGTGCGCGGTGCCGGTCTTCTCGTTGAAGCCGATCACCCCGTACGGGCACGCCGAGATGCAGTCGCGGCAGCCGTTGCAGACGTCCTGCTGGATGAGCACCGAGTCGTACTCGGTGCGCACGATCGCGTTCGTCGGGCAGACCTCGAGGCAGCTCGCGTTCTGGCAGTGCTTGCAGACGTCGCTCATCATCAGCCAGGCCTGCCCGCCGGCGATCGGCGTCGGCGTCATGACCACGCCGTTGTTGTCCGGCACCTGTTCGATGAACTCGACGTGACGCCAGTTCTGCGCATCGAGCTGGCCGGTGTTGTCGAAGCTGTCGAGCAGGAGCTCGGGCTTGTTGCCCTCGAGCTGGTTCCATTCCTTGCACGCGACCTCACAGGCCTTGCAGCCGATGCAGATCGACGTGTCGGTGAAGAACCCCATCGGGCGCTCCTGGAAGGCAGCCATCAGAACCCCATCAGGTTGGGCGTGACCTTGGTGAAGCCACGCTCCGCCGCCGCGATGTCGAGCGGGATGGCCGCGAGCTCGTCGACGATCGGCACGGCCTTGCCCTCGAGGCGCGCGTCGACGCTGACGATGTAGCGCTTGCAGCGCTCGCACGCGTCGATCCGCAGGTGCGGCAGCTGCGCCGGATCCGCGAGCACGACGAGCTTGCTCGACTCCGTCTCGCCGCACGCGACGCAGGTCATGCGCGGATAGACCCATTCGTTCGCACAGCGCGAGCACACCAGGCGCCGCTGACCGGTGACGAGAGCCTCGCCGCTATCGACGAACACGCTGACCTGCGGTGGCCCGCCGCACTCGGGGCAGAAGCGCTCTTCGCCGGCGATCGGCAGGGCGCGCGCGATCTCCGGGAGCGCCTCGAGGACCGGCGCGGTCGCGGCGCGCGCGAGGAACACGTCGGTCCCGTCCTGCGCATCGCTGCGGAGCCAGGACGTGACCATGCGCTCGAGATCGCCCTCGTGGAACCGCAGCAGCACCGCTTCGCGCAGGGTCTCGGTGCCCGCGCTCATCACCGCGCTCATGATCTCCGGGAGCGACACGCGCACGACGTAGGCCGCGAGGCCGTCGACGCTGGGGCGGTCGGCGCGGGCGCGCTCGAACGCGCGCTCCTCGGCCTCGGCGACCGCGGCGTACAGCCGCAGCGGCTCGCGCGCGAAGTCGTACCGTTCAGCGAGCTCGGCGGCGCGCTGCCGTCGATCGGCATAGGTCGTGAGGCGCTCCGCGACGGCGCTCAATCGATCTTCTCGATGTTGCAGAGGAACGCCTTGAATTCCGGCGTCCTCGCGCCGACATCGCCGACGAAGGGCGTGAGCGCGTTCGCGAGCCAGAACTTGCTCTTGTCGGGATTCTGCTCGGCAGACACGCCGACGAACCCCCAGTGGATCGGGATGCCGATCTGGTAGACCGTCTTGTTGCCGGCGAGCGTGACCGGACCGAGGCGCTTCGTGACCGCCGCGGCGACCTCGATCTTGCCGCGCTCGCTCCACACGCGGACGCGGTCGCCGTTCTGGATGCCCTTCTCCTTCGCGAGCTCCTCGGGCAGCTCGACGAACGCCTGCGGCTGTAGGCCAACGAGCAGCGGCACATGCTGCGTGACGTAATGCTCGTGCTCGGTGAGGCGGTAGCTCGTCGCGACGTACGGATACTTGTCGACCTTGCCGAAGCGGTTGGGCCGGCCCGCGGCCTGGTCGTAGAGGAACGCCACCGGATCCTCCGACTGGCTCGGGTGGAGCGGGTTCGGGATCGGCGCCTCGACCGGCTCGTAGTGCTCGGGGATCGGGCCGTCGAGCATCGAGCTCGAGAACAGCCGCCCGAC
This sequence comes from Chloroflexota bacterium, assembly GCA_046727665.1. GTDB lineage: Bacteria > Chloroflexota > Limnocylindria > P2-11E > P2-11E > CF-39. The sequence goes on along the minus strand of JBKPCZ010000106.1, from coordinate 4,605 downwards.
GCCCTCGCCGTTCATGATGAACGGGAGCCACGCCGCGGGGTCCTTCGGGTTCATCGTCGCCGGGTAGTCGGGCACGTCGCCGGTCCAGGCCGAGCCGTTCCACTGGATCGCCGGCCGCTTCGGGTCCCACGGCTTCCCATCGAGGTCGGCCGACGCGCGGTTGTACATGACGCGCCGGTTGAGCGGCCAGCTCCAGGCCCACTGCGGGAAGAAGCCCATGCCGGTGGGGTCGTTCTTCGCCACGTCCTGCACGCCGTTGCGTCGCTTGGACAGGTTCCCGTCGTCGGTGTAGCTGCCGGTGTAGATCCAGTCCCCGGCAGTCGTGGTGCCGTCAGACTTCAGGTTGGCGAAGCTCGTCATCTGCTTGCCGGTGGACAGATCCTTCCCGTTGATCTCCTTCGCGATCTCGTCGAGCTCCGGCTTCTTCGGGTCCTTGTACATGTCGAGCGTCATGGCGTTGATCGCGTCGGGGAACTTGCCGCCCTGCTGGCGGTACAGCGTCTTCACGCGGTCGAAGAGCTCGGCGAGGATCCAGTGGTCGTGACGCGCTTCACCGTCGGGCGGGATGACCTGCTCTTTCCACTGCATCCAGCGGCCGCTGTTCACGAACGAGCCGTCCTTCTCGATCCAGTGCGTCGTCGGGAGCATGAATACCTCGGTCTGGATCGACGCAGGATCCGCACCGGGCGCCCGCCAGAACTCCGAGCTCGTCGTCGGCAGCGGGTCCATCACCACGAGCCACTTGAGGTTCGCGAGCGCCTTCAGGACCTGGTTCGTGTCGGGTCCGATGCTCGTGGCGGTCATGCCCGAGAGCATCACGCCCTCCATCTTCCCCTTGAGCGCCTGGTCGTAGATCGACATCCACGACGAGTTCGTCGCCGGCTTCGGGATGAAGTTGAACGCGAACTCGTTGTCCTTCGTCGCGGCCGAGCCGTACCAGCCCTTCAGCAGGCTGACCATGAAGTTGCGGTAGTTCGTCCCGAAGAAGTTCCAGGAGTTGGGATCGCTCTTCTTCGCCGCGCTCGCGGTGACGTAGTCGTCGAGGTTCTTCTGTCCCGGCGCCGGGATGCGCAGGTAGCCCGGCAGGATCTCCCACGAGATCGCGTGGTCGGTGTTGCCCTGGATGTTCGCGTGGCCACGCTCAGCGTTCATCCCACCGCCGGGCCGGCCCATGTTCCCGAGCAGCAGCTGGAGGACCGCACCCGAGCGGATGAGCTGCCCGCCGGTCGTGTGGTGCGTGAGCCCGACGGCGTAGACGATGGTCATGACCTTGTCCGGCCGACCCATCTCGCCGACGATCTTCGCGACGTCGTTGAACTGCTGCACCGGGATGCCGGTGATGCTCGAGACCATCTCCGGCGTGTAGCGCGAGTAGAACTTCTTCAGCAGCTGGAAGACCGAGCGCGGGTGCTGCAGCGTCATGTCGCGCTTGGCGCGCGCCTGCGTCGTGCCCGGTGGTCCGTCGAGCGGCGTGCCCTCGGTCTCGTAGCCCCACGTTGAGGTGTCGTACGCGCGGTTCTGCGCGTTGTAGCCGGTGAAGAGACCGTCCTTGAAGTCGAAGCCCTCCTTCACGATGAAGGAGGCGTTCGTGTAGTTCTTCACGTAATCCGCGTGGTGCAGGTCGTTCTGCAAGACGTAGTTGATGAGGCCGCCGAAGTAGGCGACGTCGGTGCCCGTTCTGATCCTCAGGTAGGTGTCGGCGAGCGCCGACGTGCGCGTGTAGCGGGGGTCGGCGTGGATCATCTTCGCGCCGCCCCCCTGACCAGGGCCCTTCGTCGGATCGAGCTTCGCCTTCACGAACCACTGGAAGCCGACGGGATGCGCCTCCGCAGGGTTCGCACCATTGATGAGGATGACGTCGGCGTGCTTGATGTCACGCCAATGGTTCGTCATCGCTCCTCGTCCGAATGTGGCGGCCAAACTGACCACCGTGGGACCGTGTCAGACCCGAGCTTGCTGCTCGATATGCACGATGCCGAGCGTGCGCATCATCTTCGTAGCGAAGTAGCCCTCTTCGCTACTGAATGCGGCGCCGCCGGCAAAGGCGACCCCCTCGGTGCGATTCACGATGTTGCCGCTGCTGTCCTGCGCGACGAACGTGTTGTCGCGCGAGGCCTTGATGTTCGCGGCGATCTTGCCGAGCACGAAGTCCCAGTCCTTCTTTTCCCACGACTTGCTGCCCGGCGCCCGATACATCGGCGACTCGACGCGCCGCGCGCTCGTCGCGAGCTGCATCGCGGTCGCGCCCTTCGGGCACAGCCGACCCTCATTGACCGGACTGTCGGGATCGCCCTCGATCTGGAGGAGCTCGGTCTTGCCATCGGCGCCCTGACGCGTATACGCGATGAGCGCGCAGCCCACCGCGCAGTAGGGGCACAGCGAGTGGACTTCCTTCGCCCCGGCGATGCGGAACGCCATCTGTCGCTTCTTCGCCAGGCGCAAATCGAAACCGAGCGGGTTGGCGAGCGGGGTGAGCGCGGTCGCACCGGCGCCGGCGGCGCCGAGCTTCAGGAGCTGACGACGGGTGAGGTCGCTCACGTCCTTGCTCGCGTTCTATTCCTCGGCCACCGCCGCGTCAAGTTAGGTCGGCGCTATCGTCCGTTACGTATGAACGAGTTCTTCTCCGCCCTCGCCCGTCGCTGGAGCGATGCGGCACGCGGTCGCGGCGCCAAGATCGACGATCCGACGCTCGATGCGGAGGTCGCGGACGAGATCCTCGAGCTCGCGCGCGTCGTCGCGCATACGGTGGAGCGCCGTTTCGCGCCACTGGCGGCGTTCACGGCGGGCGTCGCGGCGGAACGTTTGCGCGCTTCGAAAGGGGCGCTGGACGGGGCCGCCACGGCTGCATACGTCCGCGAGGTGCGCGAGGCGCTCGAACGCGAGGCGCCGTCACCATGACCGAGGCCACTCCGGCCCCGGCGCCGGCGCCGCTGCGCATCGGCGTCAGGCTCGCGATCGGCGGCGATGCCGGCGAGCTGTTCGCAGACGCCAAAGCGGTCGAGGCCGCGGGCGCCGATTCGCTGTGGGTCGACGCCGTGGACGGCGATCCCTACGTCGTCCTGGCGGCGCTCGCGGCGGTGACGTGGCGCGTACGGCTGGTCGCGCGCGGCGCGTCGGCTGACGTCGCGGCGCGCGAGACGTGCGCGCGTCTCACGCGTGGCCGACTGGTGGTGGCCGAGGAATCGGAGGAACGTTGGACCGAGTCCACGTTCCCGCCGAGCCGCGCGGCCTGGGACGAGCTCCGCGCGACGACCAGCGCGGCAGGCATCACCGGCCTCGTACTCCCGAATGACCCCCGGCTCATCGACTTGCTGCGCAATCCCGACATCATCGAAGATCGCAGCGACCTCAAGCTGTCGTTCGGCTGAGACGCTAGGCCGCGCGGCGTCCGTCGCGCAGCTGTCTGCGGACCGACCACGGATCGGCGCTCGGCGCGATGAACAGCGTGAGCATGATCCCGTAGTACGGCAGGTGGCCGAGGAGCTCCATCCAGCCGAAGACCGGAAGCGTCACGGTGAAGAGCACCGCGCCCGCGGCCATGACCGGCCGCGTGAGCTGGCCGGAGATGACGACGAGTCCGATCACGAGCTCGACCACGCCCGCGAGATAGGCGAACTGGCCATTCGACACGCCGAGGCCGGCGAGGACATTGAGGTACGGGCGCTCGGTCAGGAGCGCGCCCGCAAGCCCCGGGTCGAGCAGCTTCTCCGTGAGCGCGCCGAACGCGATCCCGACGCCCATGCAGACGCGCAGCAGTGTGAGCGCGGCCGCGGGCGCCTCCGCGACCGGCAGCGCCCGGTTCGCGCCGAACACGCGGTCGATCGACACCGCGCCGCGCCCGGTGATGAAGAGGAAGATCGCGGCGCCGAGGATGTGGACCTGCTCGAGGATCGACTCGAAGGTGAAGGGCTGCATCGCCACGACGCCGAGCAGCGCGAGCGCCACAGCGGCGCCGCGCGTCGCGAAACCGAGCAGCAGGAGGATCCCGCACACGGCCTCGGCGGCGAGGAGCGCGAAACCGAACGCGTCAGGCTCGAGGCGCAGCGACGGCACGAACATCATCCCGAGAAGGGCCGCGACGATGAGCGCGATCCCAAGATGCACGCCCAGCACGAGCGGGCCCAGCCACGCGAAACGCTCGAGGATCCGGAAGATGCGGGGCTCCGGGACGCGGCGCTGCACGACGGCCGCCGCCGCGATCGCGAGAGCGGCCAGGCCGAACGCGACGACGACCGGCAGGGTGAACAGCAGCGAGTAGTCGGTGGGATGGCGCGACGGATCGGTGAACCACTTGACGTGCCGCGCGAGTGACCCGAGCACTCGGTCGGTCAGGGCACGCGCGAGGCCACTGGCGTCTCGAGACCCGCAAGGCGCTCCGGTCCGGCGTAGACGTTGAATCGGTCATCGCGCAGGAATCCGACGAGCGTCAGTCCGAAACGCAACGAGGTCGCGACCGCGAGGCTTGACGGCGCGCCGACCGCCACGAGGATGGGGATGCCCGCGGCGACGGCCTTCTGCACGACCTCGTAACCGGCGCGCCCGCTCACGGCGAGGACGGAAGTCGCGAGCGGGAGCCGGCCGTCGAGGAGCGCGCGCCCGACGACC
>JBKPCZ010000105.1:0-3605 GCA_046727665.1 Chloroflexota bacterium | reverse complement strand
GGCGTCCGGAGATCCGCGCCTGATCAGTTGAACGCGCTCCCTCCGTCCACCAGCAGCGTCTGACCGGTGATGAAGGCGCTGTCGTCGGACATGAGGAACGCGATCGTTCCGACGAGATCGTCCGGCTTCTCCACGCGTTGCAGACAGCGCACCTTCACCGGCGCTTCGCGCATGGCGACGGTCTCCTCGCTGGGCTGCTCCTCGCTGAGCGTGCTGCCCGGGCATACGACATTCACGCGGATCCACGAGGCGCCCAGCTCGCGCGCGAGCGTTCGGCTGAAGCCGATGAGCGCGCTCTTCGACGCGACGTAGTGCGCGCGGGTCGGCACGCCGCGGAAGACCGTGCTCGACGCGATGTTCACGATGCTGCCACCGCCGGCTTTGCGCAGGTAGGGCAGGACCGACCTGCACCCGTACCAGGCCGCCTTGGTGTTCAGCGTGAAGGCCTGGTCCCATTCCGCATCGGGGATGTCCTCGAAATTGCAGCGCGTGATCGGGACGACGTTCAGCATCCCGGCGTTGTTCACCAGGCCGTTGATGGCGCCGAACTCCTGCGCGGTCCGCGCCGCCGCGCGCTCGAAGGCGGCGAGGTCGCGGACGTCGGTCTCGATCGCGATGGCCTTGCCCTTCTTCGCGCGGATGCCTGCGGCGACCTCTTCGTTGCGCGCGCCGTCGATGTCCAGGAGCGCGACGTTCGCGCCGTCCGCAGCGAGCCTCTCGCTGTACGCGCGTCCGATGCCATGCGCGGCGCCACTCACGACCACCGTCTTGCCTTCGAGTCGCATCAGTCCTCTCCCTCGTTACGTCGATCGTTGGTTAGATTGACACAGTGAGCCTCGACGGCCTCGTCGCTGCGACACGTCGGCGTCTCGGTCTGTTCGGCCAAGGTCCGTTCGCGGTGTACTGGACCGGCGGCTTCCTCTCGAACGTCGGAACGTGGCTGCAGGCGGTGGCCGGGTCGGTGTTCGTGTACGACCGGACCGGCTCCGCGTTCGCGGTCGGCGTGCTCAACTTCGCGACGTTCCTGCCGATCGTGCTCTTCTCGATCGCCGGCGGCGTCATCTCGGATCGCCGCGACCGCCGCGCGATCGTCATCGTCACTCAGGCGGTGTCGGGCCTCCTTGGTCTCGGCCTGGCCGCGCTGACCTTCGCGGGCGCGGCCACCGAGGTGTACGTGATCGCGACCGCCTTCGCGCTGCAGACGTGCTGGGCGATCGCGAAGCCGGCGCTGACCGCGATGCTGCCGGCGCTCGTGAAGCGCGAAGAGCTCACGCAGGCCGTGGGCCTCAACACGCTCCAGTTCATGACCGGGCAGCTCGTCGGCCCGGTGCTCGCCACCCTCGTGTTGTCGACGGCCGGTTACGCCTGGGCGTTCGCGATCAACGCCGCGACGTACATCGCGCCGATAGCCGCGATGCTCTACCTGCACCGCTACGGTCTCGGCGCATCGGCTCGTCAGGCCGCGGACGCCGCCGCCACGCGAGGGCAGAGCATCGCCGCGTACGTGCGCTCGCAGCCCTGGATCGCGTTCGCGCTGCTCGCGGTCGTCACGACCAGCGCGGTCACCGAGGTGATCCGGACGACGGCGCCTGTGCTCGTCACCGAACGGCTGCACGGCCCGAGCAGCGACGCCGGTCTGGTGATCGCGGCGCAGAGCGTCGGATACGTGGCTGGGATCTTCGCGCTGACCGCGCTGCGGCGGCGCGATGTGGCGCGCCAGGTCGCGTCGTTCGGCCTCGTGCTCGAAGGATGCGGTCTGCTCGTCGCCGCCGCTGCGACGGAGATGGCGGTCGCGGCGGTCGGGATCATCGCGATCGGCATGGGGTTCGCGCTGTGCCTCCCGGTCGTCACCGCCGCGCTCCAGGCCGAGGTGCCGGACCGCATCCGCGGGCGCCTCATGTCGTTCCACCAGATCGCGCTGCTCGGAAACCGGCCGTTCACCGCGCTCGCGGCCGGGGCGCTCGCCGCATCGTTCGGCGTCCCGATCGCCTGCCTCGCCGCGACGGTGCTGGTGCCGATCGGCCTGCTCGCGGTGCGTGCCGCGTGGCGCAACCTCGGTGCAGAATCGATCCCCGTGAGCGCGCAGGTGACGTCGTGACCGGGGCGCAGGTCACGGTCGACCCCGACCTCTGCATCGGCTCCGCCGAGTGCGTGCGGATCCTTCCTGACGCGTTCCAGATCGACGAGTCGCGCGGCGTGTCGGTGCCGCAGCCCGCCGCGAGCTCCGCCGACCTCCGCCTGCTCGCGGAGGCGGTGCGCTCGTGCCCCAGCGGGGCGATCCGCGTCATCGATGCGCATGGTCACGCGCTGTGACCGAGAGCGGCCTGCTCACCGACTACACGGCGACGATCGCGTTCGACCGGTACGACGACATCCGCGCGGCCCTATTCGATCCGAACCTCTCACGCAGCTTCGACAAGCGGTCGTACGAGGAAGGGAACATCCGCAGCGGGATCGTGAGCATCTCGCACGGCGCGGTGCACCGCGCGCGCCGCCGCGTGGAGAACACGCAGTTCCGCGCCGAGGTCCTGCGCCTCTATGAGCGCGAGCTCTTCCCGCGCGTGATGAACGACCTCCTCGACGTCCTCATCGATCAGGAGCGCGTTGATCTCTTCCCGATCGGCGAGATGCTGAGCGTTGTCCTCGCCGCGCGGCGCGCGGGCATCGAGTACGACGCACATGACCTCGACGACCTGCACACCCTCGTCCGGCACGTCGACGCGTTCTCGCAGGGCAGCGCGATCCTCGATGCCAAGGATCCCGACGCGGTGCGCGCCTTGGTGCGCGCGACCTACGCGGAGTTCGAGCGCGACTTCGTCCGTCCCGCCTGGGCTGACCGCGCGAACCTCATCGAACGCGTCCGCCGCGGCGAGCTCTCCGAGGACGAGCTGCCACACGACATCCTCACCGTGCTGCTGCTCCACCGCGAGGACCCTCAGATCGAGCTCGCCGATGACGCGCGCATCGTGCGCGAGGTCGCGACGTATCTCCAGGGAGGCACGCACACCAGCGCGCAGACCCTGGTGAACGCGCTCGACCTCATCTTCGCGACGGGCGGTTACGAGCGGACCGTCGAGCGCATTGCCGAGGACGCGCTCTTCGCGCAGCGCGTCGTCCAGGAGACGCTGCGCCTGCGGCCGACGACGCCGCAGATGAAACGCCGTGCCGAAGCGGACACCGAGATCGGCGGTCGTCGCATCCCGAAGGACGCGCTGGTCGTCCTCGACGTCGTCACCGCGAACCGCGACCCCCGCCTGTTCGGCGCGGATCCCGAGCGCTTCGACCCAGATCGGACGATCGACCCGAGCGTCGCGCGCTGGGGACTGTCGTTCGGCGGCGGCCCACACCAGTGTCCGGGCCGCGCGGTCGGCGGCGGCTTCCCGATCCCGGGCGATTTCCACGTAGACGACGACCACGTGTACGGCCTCGTCGCGCTGGAGCTTCAGGCCGTCGCCAAGCGCGGCGTGCGTCCCGACGCGAGCGGTGCGCCCGAGCGCGATCTACGCACCGCGCGCTTCACGCGGTGGCTGCACTACCCCGTTCGCTTCACCTCGCTAGCGGGTGCGCGTCCAGTCGAGAAGGATCTCCGCACAGCGCTCGGGTAG
>JBKPCZ010000104.1:0-7710 GCA_046727665.1 Chloroflexota bacterium | reverse complement strand
GGGCAATCCCGATGCAGATGGCCGTGACGAAGGTCGTCTCGAAGCCGACCGCCACGCCGCTGATGATGTTCGTGGCCGGGCCCGTCTTCGATGCTTCGGCGATCTCGCGGACCGGTCGGAAGGTGCCCGCCGTGTAGTACTGCGTGATGAAGACGAAGGCCAGGCTGGTGAGGATGCCGACGACGCCGGCCCAGAAGAAGTAGATGCCCTGGCCCCGCTCGTTGAGCATCTGGTTCGTCACCAGGAACATCCCGGCGATCGAAAGGCCAACGGTGATGTAGTAGCCGATGTTCAGCGTCGTCATCGGGCTCTGCCTCTCGTTGCCGCGCACCGTGAAGATGCCGATGACGCTCGCGATGAGCCCGAATCCACGGACGACCAGCGGGAAGAGGATCCACGCGACGTTCTGGGTCACCGCGTAGATCGCGACGCCCAGGATCATCGCGCCGATGTTCTCCGCCGCCGTCGACTCGAACAGGTCCGCGCCACGACCGGCGCAGTCGCCGACGTTGTCGCCGACGAGGTCCGCGATGACGGCCGCGTTGCGCGGATCGTCCTCGGGGATCCCGGCTTCGACCTTGCCCACGAGGTCGGCGCCGAGATCGGCGGCCTTCGTGTAGATACCACCCCCGAGCTGCGCGAACAGCGCCACGAACGACGCGCCGAATCCGAAGCCGACGATGGTGAACGGCGCCTGCGCTGGATTCGCGAAGCCGCCGTACGCGATGAACATCACGAACACGCCGATGAGCGAGAGCCCGACGACGAGGATCCCCGAGACGGCGCCGCCGCGGAGGGAGATGCGGAGCGCGTCGGCCACGCTGTGCTGCGCCGCAGCCGCCGTCCGCAGGTTCGACTTCACGGCGACGAACATGCCGACGATGCCCGACGCCATCGAGCACACCGCGCCGACGAAGAAGGCGATCGACGTACGGATGGCGAGCTCGGTCGCGGAGACGCCCGGAGCGCTCTCGAAGAAGTAGATGACGAGTCCGATGAGCACCATGCCGCCGAGCGCGAGGAGGAAGATCGTGCGGTACTGGCGTTGGATGAAGGCGACGGCCGCGACGTAGATCGCGCCTGCGACCTTCTGCATCGCCGGCGTCCCGGTCGGGGAGCGCAGCACGTCGTACGCGAAGTAGGCCGCCACGAGGACCGCGACCAGGCCGGAGATGGGAACGACCCAAAGCAGGGGTGACGCCTCCAAGGAGCCCTCCGCTACACCGAAAAGTGAATCTACAAGAAGCAAGCGCCCGCCCCGACGGAGGGGGCCGCAGCGCTTCGGCGGCAGTTTAGGGCAGGACGGCGCGAGCGGGCAAACCGGGTATCGTTCGGAACGTGCCACCGCAGAAAGCATCCAAGAGCCAACCGAAGGCGGACGCGTCCGAGAAGCAGAAGAGCAAGGACCGCGACTGGCTGACGACGACCGAGCTCGCCCAGCGCATCGGCTGGCGCGAGCATGCCCTGCGCGACGCGCTTCGCGGCAAGGACCTCCCAGGCGTACGGCGCACGTCGTTCGGCTATCACGTCGAGGCGTCGGCGGTCGATGAGATCAAGAAGGCCCTCGGCCAAGCGCCGGCGAAGGGGAACAGCTCGCTCAAGACGGGCGCGCGGACCTAGGCCTCGGGCTAAGCGTTCTTCCGGAGGCGCGCCGGCAGGATCTGCAGCTCTTCCCGGTACTTGGCGACGGTGCGCCGCGCCAGCTTGATGCCGTGCTGTCCCGCGAGGCGCTCCACGATCTCCTGGTCCGAGAAGGGCCGCCCGCGGTCCTCCGCGTCGATGATCTCCTTGATAACGTCTTTCGTCCCGAGCGATGCGGTGAAGAACATCGCGAAGGGAACGACCTGACCGCTGGGAAGCAGCACGAACTTTCCGGCGGTCGCGCGGCTCACGGTGGACTCGTGCATGCCGATACGCTCCCCCACCTCGGCGCGCGTCAGCGGCCGCAGCGACTGGATCCCATGCTCAAGGAAGTCGTGCTGGCATTCGACGATGACCTCGGTGATGCGCAGGATCGTCTGACGCCGCTGGTTGATGTTGTCGATGAAGAACTTCGCGCGCGTGACGTACTCGCGGATGTGCTGCCGGTCGTCGTCGTTCATCGGCACCGTCGTCGTGCCTTCCTTGCGCGCGGCCTGCAGCTGCATGATGAGCTGCCGGTAGACCGGGTTCACGCGTAACGAGAAGCGCCGCGACTCGATGACCTCGACCTCGTACGCACCGCTCTCGGACTTCGCGATGATCACATCGGGTCGGAGACCGACCTCGCGGCCCCCGATGCTCGTGCCATCCGGACCGGCCGCGAAGCCCTGCGCGGGATGCGGGTTGAGGTTGTCCTTGATGTAATCCCACGCCGCCTGGACCTCTTCGCGCGTGATGTGAAGCGCCTGCGCGACGTCGCCGAACTTGTGCTCGCCGAGCTCACGGAAGTGTTCGGAGACGATGTCCCGGACGTGCGGCGGCACCTCCTCGCCGACCTCCTCCAGGTGCTGCAGCTGGATGAGGAGGCACTCGCGAACGTCACGCGCGCCGATGCCCCACGGCTCGACCGATTGGATCGCGCGCAGCGCGCGCATCGCGTCGGCGACCGAGACCTTGATCGCGGCCGCGGCGTCTTCGATCGTCACCGCTGGATCGAGATAGCCGACCTCGTTGATGTTGCCGATGAGGTACTCGGCGATCGGCAGCAAACGCGCGGGCAGCAGGACGCGCACGTTCCACGACAGCCACTCCGAGAGCGTCTGCTCCGATTCAGCGCGGACGACCGGATCGAACTCGTCGTCTTCCTCGTCGCGCTGCATGAGGTTCGTGCCCTCGAGCGGCTCGGTCTCGGGATCGTTCTGTCGCGGCGCCTTCGCGAGACCGAAACAGTTGAGGCACACGCGGCCGGGTAGCGGCTGCCCGCAGAGGGGACAGACCTGCTGCTCTTCCAGATCGAGCGCCGGATTCTCCAGCAGCTCTTGATTGATGACGTCTTGGAGCTCGAGCGATGAGAGCTGCAGGATCGCGTTCGCCGCGATCTGTTTTGGAGTGACCTTCAGCTGCTGTTGCGGCAATAAGCGGAGATCCACTTCGGCTACCTTACCCCAATGGTCGTGCGAGCCGAACTGATCTTGTTCGTCGTAGCACTGTCACTTGCCGCGCTCGCGTTCGCATATGTCATGCCGCGCGCAACGTTCCGCTGGCGAGTCCCACTGGCCGCGGCCTGCTGCGCGATCGCGGGCCTCGCACCACTCCTTATGTATGTCGCACTCGATCCGGGAAGGGCGCGCGGACAGGCGTTGTGGGAGTGGTCGGCGGTAGGGGGACCGACCATCCAAGCCTCGTATCGCCTGGACGGTCTCGCGGCCGTCGGCGTCGCGCTCGGAGCCCTCTACGTCGCGGCCGCCCTGGTGGCCACCACGCGTGTGAGTGCTCGTCACCAGCTCTTGCGACCGGTCATCCTCCTGAACGGCCTGGTCTTCATCACCCTGGCGGTGACCGACGACCTCATCGCCGACATCGTCGTCCTCGGTGCGCTCGCCGCTCTCACCTCGTTCATCATGGTGCTCGTCTCGCCCGCGGCTGCTGCCGCGCGCGTCACCGGTTATCTCGCTGGCGGTGTGCAGGCATTCGTCGTCGCCGCGCTCCTCGTGTCGCGCTTCGGCGGCGCGTCGTTCCGCTTCGACACGATCTCTCCGGATGCCGCGACACCCGGCGTCGTCCTCGCGGCATCGCTCGGTGCTGCGCTTTTCGCCGGCCTCTATCCGTTCGTGCCGTGGGGCTACCGTCAGGAAGAGGCTGGAGAGCGCGAGAGCCTTCGTGGCCTGCTCACGATGCCGGCGGGCCTCGGCGCGACGCTCGTGCTGTGCCGCATCCTCGGCGTGACGCGCATCGATCTCGCGACGCTCGGTCTCCCCTCGGTCATCTCGACCGAGCTCATCGCGCTCGTCGTCGCCGTTCTCGCCCTGCGCTTCATCATGCGGCGGCGCAGAGGCGGACTGCGCCGGCGCATCGCGGTCTCATTGCTCGTGCTCGTCCTGATCCTGCTCTATCCCCTCCTCCACTGGAGCTACCTCGTCCTGCTCGCCGCGCTGTTGACGATCGCGTACGCCGCCGCCGTCTCGCTCGCGCTTCCTGAGCAGTGGGCGATCTCGCGCTTCGACGTCGTCCTCGCCTCGCTCTGGATCGCGCTCGCGACCGGCTCGCCCATGGCGCTCGCGGGCGCGTTCGTCGTCGTCGCCGGCGGAGCCCTGGCGGCGGTGTCCGACGGATTCTGGATGCCACCACACCGGTCGTACCTCACCGCGATGACGAGCTCGACGGTCATCGTGGCGGGCGCGCTGACGATCGCGGTCGGGGCGGTCGACGCGCCGGATCCGATCACCGTGTTCCTCGCCATCGTCGCCGCGGCGGCGATCGTGGGACTCGAGCTCGCGCACGCCGGACGGCGGCTCAGCGTGACGTCGGTCCCGGCTGAGCTCGAGGTGTCGGCATCGATCGCGTCGTTCCTCGGAACGGTGATGGTCGTGCTCGCGCTGTCGCTGCCGTTGCTGGACGCGATGGCCGACGCTTTCGGTCGTCCGTACACCCGAGACCTGGATGAGGTCGTCACGCTGCTGCCGCTCATCGCCGTCATCGCGACGCTGCTCGTCGTCGCTGCCCGCGCGGTGCACGCGCTCGCGCCCGAGCTGACCGCGGTCAGCACGCGACTCGAGCGCGTTGTCTCCGCCGCCGATCCGGTACCGATCGCCACGGCATCGTTCCGCGCGCTCGCCGGTTCGGCCACGACCGTGTCCGCCATCTTCGCGCTGTTCGAGGAGCGTGCGGGCGTCTGGCTCGCGCTCATGCTCATCGCCACACTCCTGGTGTGGGCGGTGCGCTGATGCTGCTGCTCGCGATCGTCGCGATCAGCACGCTCGCGGCGAACAGCGCGCGCCAGCTCCGCTACAGCGCCGCCGCCTTCTTCGGTGTCGCGCTCGCGGCACACCTCATCGACGACGGAAGCCTGGCCGCGGCGCAGGTCGTCGTCTCCGCGTCGGCCGCTCTGGTGGCCTCCGCGATCCTCTTCGTTGCGGCGCGCGACGGGCGCTTCGGCGAAGACCCCGGGTGGCGCCTGTGGATCGCGACCGTCGTTGCCGCCGCGACCACGGCGGCGGCCTTCGTGTTCCTGCGCCCGGAGACCGGCGATCAGATCAGCGCCAGCCTTTTGGGCCCCGATCCGAGCGGCGTGACGACGGAGGTCGCCGCGTTCTGGCTCCTCTCGTCGGGCATGGCGATCCTGCTCACCGCGCGCGGCGCCGTCCGCGGCTCGCTCGGCGCGCTCCTGATGATCACCGGCACGCAGCTGCTGGTGCGGCTGGTGCCGGGTCCGCACCTCGCGCTCACGCTCCTGCTGTCCTGGCTGCAGGTCGTCGTCGCGCTGGCCGGCGCGTTCCTCATCGTCAACCAGAGGGCGGCGCGGGAGGCGTGATCGAGGTCATGGCGATGCTCGCCGTCGCCGCGCTGTTCGCGTTCGGCGTGCGCAAGCGGCTGAGACTCGTAGCCACCGTGACGCTCGCCGCATTGGCCGTGGCGATCGCCTTCGTCATCGCGCTGCCGCCGGATGCCGGAGGGGACGTGCTCGATCTGCCCTGGCGCATGTCCGAGCTCGGGCGTCTCGCCGCGGCCGTGCTGCTCGGAACGCTGTGCCTGCTGGTGCTCGCGGTGTGGGTCGACGAGCCGGCGTACAACTTCTTCCCCACGGCGCTCGCGGTCGCAGCGGTCGTGCTCGCCGTCCTCGTGCTCACCACGCCGATCGCGATCTACGCCGCGCTCCTCCTCGGGCTACTCGTTCCGGTCGGCTCGTTCACCTTCCAGGTGCATCGCAACCGGAGCGCCGAGGCGGCCTACCGTCACTTCAGCTTCGTCGCGCTCGGCGGTTGCCTCGGCATGGCCGCGCTCGCGCTCTCGGCGAGCCTCGGGCGGGATCAGCCGCCGGCGACGTTCGTGCTCCTGGTCGTGATCCTCGTCGTGGCGTTCGCGCTGAAGCTCGCGGCCATCCCGTTCCATACGCACGCCGCGCTGCTCGCGTCCGAGGTCCCGGCGTCGGCCCTCGCGCTGTACTTCGGCGTGCTCGTGCCGACGACGTTCATCGCGTTCGCGCAGATCCTCGTCCTGTCCGGACTTCTGCCGGAGATCGTGCAGATCGGCAAGGTCCAGGACCTCCTGCTCACGCTCGGCATCACGTCGGCGCTCGGCGGCGCGTTCCTCGCGACCGGATCGACCGAGCTACGACGCGTCGCGGTGTACTCGGTCATCTCGAATCTCGGGCAGTCGCTCGTCGGGATCGCCACGCTGTCCGGACCGGGGATCATCGGCGCGATGGCGATCGCTCTCGTCACCGGCATGGCCGCGACGCAGCAGCTCCTGGCCGCCGGGACGCTCGAGCGGCGCGCCGGCGCGGACCGGCCGAGCGCGACGACCGCGCCGCTCGCCGCGCTCGCGTTCGTCGTCGGCGGCTTCGCCATGATCGGTGCACCGCCGCTCGTCGCGTTCCCCGGACACTTTTTCGTCGAGCTCATCGCGTACTCGTACTCCGGCTTGATGGGCACCGCGCTCGTCATCGCGACGCTCGGCGTGCTCCTCGCGCAGCTGCGCGCGGCGATGGCCATCTTCCGCACCGCGCCAGACCGTTGGCGCGTCGAGCGGCGGCCGATCGCCGGCATCGTCGGCGGGCTGGTGTTCGCCGCGCTGCTCATCGGCGGCGTGCAGCCCGACGGCTTCCTGCAGCCGATCGCCGCTTTCGCCGACGAGTTCCTGCGGGCACTGCATCCGCTGTGATCCCGCGGCCTTGCTGCGCTCCTCTGTATGAAGGCTTCAGCTAAAGCGGCTCGGCCAGTGCGACCATGATGCCCTCGGGGCCGCGGACGTAACAGAGCCGATACTGGTCCTCGTACTGCACCACCTCGCCAACGAGCTCGGCGCCGTGTTTGCGCAGGCGGCCTAGGACGTTCTCGATGTCGTCGACGGTGAACATGATGCGACGGATGCCCAGCGTGTTCACTGGTGCGTCTTCTGGCTCAGCCCTGACCGCCTTTGGCGTGTGGAACTTGTCCAGCTCAAGCCGCCCGTGGCCGTCCGGGGTCCGCATCATTGCGATGTCGCTTCGGACGCCGTCGAGCCCGACGATGCGGTCCACCCACTGTCCCTCGACGGTCGTCTCGCCCTCGAGCTCCAGACCAAGTTCGGCGAAGAACACGATCGCAGCTTTCAGGTCGTCGACAACGATGAGGACGTTGTCCATCCGCAGCAGTGTCATATCGCGAGCATAGGGGTCGGAGTTCGCACCACCGCATCCCCAGGCGAGCGCGCTCGGTGCGCTTTCGCGCACGCCGCAATAACGGACCGCGGTCAGTGCGAGGCGAGCAGCGACAGCGGATCGATCGGCTGGTCGCCGCGGAGGACTGCGAAGTGCAGGTGCGGGCCGGTCGTGATTCCGGTGAGTCCGACGAAGCCGATCACCTGGTTCGCCGCGACCGCGTCTCCGATGCGGACCGTTGGGCGCGTGAAGGTGTCGTCGAGATGCGCGTACACCGACACGAGGCCGCCCGTATGCGCGATGACGACGAGCATGGCCCCATCCGAGAGATGGCCGACGAACGTGACGCGCCCATCCGCGGCCGCCACCACCGGCTGACCGAGGCGCGCCGCGATGTCGACGGCGTCGTGGAAGTGCGCGTAGTAGACGCC
>JBKPCZ010000103.1:0-4894 GCA_046727665.1 Chloroflexota bacterium | reverse complement strand
TTCCGCGTTTCCGTACATCTTCCTTTGCGACCTCCGAGTGGCATCGTGCGCAGCGGGTCCTGGCGCGGACCAGTGCCGTTGGGGGACTATGGAGCGGGACGTTCGGCTCTTTCGCCCGCGCGCCCCGACCGTAGGGTCACCTGTCTAAGGAGGCATGCCATGAGCTTCACCCGCCCGACCCTTGTGCTCGTCGCTCTGTTCGGCCTGATCGTCGCAGCCTGCGGTGGCGCGACCACGCCTGCGGCATCGCCGGGCACGACATCAGCCCAGACCACGACGAAGAAGCTGATCATCGGCTTCACCGCATCGCAGACCGGCGCACAGAACCTGCCCTCCAAGAAGCAGACGGAGGGCATCCAGCTCTGGGTCGACGAGGTCACGAAGGCCGGCGGCATCAAGGTCGGCAACACCGCATTCATCCCGGAGCTCAAGTTCTATGACGACGAGTCCAAGACGGATCGCGTCCAGTCGCTGTACACGAAGCTCGTCAACGACGACAAGGCCGACTTCCTGCTGTCGCCCTACTCGAGCGGACTCGTGAAGGCGGCGGCCGTCGTCTCAGAGCAGAACGGCAAGGTCATGGTCACCGCCGGCGGCGCCGACGACGCGACCATGGAGCAGAACTTCAAGTACACCTACCAGGTCTACACGCCGGCGTCGAAGTACCTCACGGCGGCGATCGACCTCATGCTGAAGCTCGATCCGACGATCAAGAAGGTCGCGATCGTGAACGAGAAGGACTCGTTCTCGACCTCGGTCGTCGCGGCCGCGAAGCCGTACGCCGAGAGCAAGGGCCTGCAGGTCGTCGTCAGCGAGGGCTACGACTCCGGCGCGACCGACTTCAACCCGTTCATCAACAAGATCGTCGCCGCGGCGCCGGACGCCATCATCGGCGGCGGCCACTTCCCGGACGGCACGACGTTCGCGAAGCAGCTGTACGAGAAGAAGGTCAACGCCCGATTCGTCGCGCTGCTCGTCGCGCCGCCTGAGCCGACGTTCGCCGACATCGGCGACGCGGCGCAATACATCGTCGGACCTTCACAGTGGGAGCCGCTGGTGAAGTACTCCGAGTCCGGTGCGAAGGCCCTCAACATCCGGTACTACGGGCCCACGGTCGACAGCTTCACCAAGGCGTACACCGCGAAGTTCGGGGTGACGCCCTCCTATCACTCGGCCGGCGGATACGCCGCGGGCCTCGTGCTGCAGAAGGCGATCGAAGACGCGCAGACGGCCGACACCGAGAAGGTCCGAGTCGCGCTCGACAAGGTGGACCTCATGACCTTCTTCGGACGCGTCAAGTTCTCGACCGACGCGAAGACGCACGGCAAGCAGATCGCACACGAGATGGTCTACGTCCAGTGGCAGAAGGACCCAGCGGGAAAGCTCGCGACCCAGATCGTGTGGCCACTGGAGGCAAAATCGGCCGACGCGCAACCGCGCAAGTAACGAAGCGGAATAGGTAACACGAGCCGGGCATGAGCCTCGACGCCCTCATCCCGTCGGCGATCGACGGACTCATGCTCGGCTTCGTCTATGGCCTCGCCGCGATGGGCCTCACGCTCATCTTCGGCGTCATGAAGGTCATCAATCTGGCGCACGGCCCGGTCATCGCGCTCGGCATGTTCGCGGTCCTCGTCCTGAGCCAGACGTTCGGGATCAACCCCTACATCGCGCTCGCCATCGCGCTGGTCATCGGACTCGCGTTCGGCGTCGTCATGTACTTCGTCGCGGTCGATCGCGTGATCAACGCCCCGGAGCTCACGACCCTCCTCGCCACGTTCTCCGTGAACCTCATGATCATCGGCCTGGGCACGGTGATCTTCACGACGACGCCGCGAGCCGTGGACATCGATCTCGGCGCGCTCCGCGCTGGAAGCGTCACCGTTCTGGGGACGCACCTCGTGTCGGTCGTCATCGCCATCGTGGTGGCCGCGGCGCTCTACGCGTTCCTGTTCCGCACCCGGCTCGGTAAGTCGATCCGGGCGGTCGCGAACAACCGGGCCGCCGCCGAGCTCATGGGCATCGACTCGCGGCGGATGCTCGCCCTGGCCTTCGGGATCGGCACGTCGCTAGCGATGACGAGCGGCGCGCTGCTGTCCACGCTCTTCTCGTTCACCATCCTGTCCGGCACGACCTACGAGGTGAAGTCCTTCGTGATCGTGGTGCTCGGCGGGCTCGGGAATCCGACCGGCGCCCTGGTCGGCGGCATCGTGCTCGGTCTCCTCGAAGGGGTCGCGACGGTCTTCATTCCCGTCTCGTGGGTGCCGGTCCTCGAGTACGTGATCTTCGTGCTCATCCTGCTGGTGCGGCCGTCGGGTCTTCTGGGCTCGCGGGCATGAGACGCGTCCGGGCGCCATTCCTCCCGGCGCTGCTGCTGCTGGTCGCGCTCGTCGCCGCGGTCCCGATCGTCACCAACAACCCGTCGCTGCGCGAAGAGCTGTTCCTCGTGTTCATGCTGGTCACGCTGGCCTCGAGCATCAACATCATCATGGGTTACACCGGCTACGTGTCCTTCGGGCACATCGTGTTCTTCGGCATCGGTGGGTACATCGCGTTCTGGCTGATGCAGACTTTCGGTACGCACTTCCTTCTCGCGGCGGTCGCCGGCGCGATACCCGCGGCGCTCATCGCGGCGCTGATCGGGATCCCGATCCTCCGGCTCCGCGGCGCCTACTTCGCGCTCGCGACGATCGGCATCAACGAGGCGATGAAAGCGTTCGTCACGAACTTCGAGCCCTTCGGCGGCGCGGTCGGCATGTTCTTCAACTTCTCGATCTACAGCACGTACGGCGGAGCACGCGATGCCGCACAGCTCGCGTACTACGCCATGACGGCGATCGCCATCGGTACGATCGCGACGAGCTACGCGGTGAAGCGGTCGAAGTTCGGTCTCGCGCTCATGGCGATCCGCGAGGACCAGGATGTCGCGATGGTCGTCGGCATCGACCCCGCGCGCGCGAAGGTGATCGCCTACGTCATCTCGGCCTTCTTTCCCGCGCTCGCCGGCGCCGCCTTCTTCTTCAAGAACGGGATCATCGAGCCGGGACACGCGTTCGACCTCCTGCGTTCGATCGAATCGCTCGTCATGGTCGTGCTCGGCGGCATCGGCACGGTCGCCGGGCCCGTCGTCGGCGCGGCGGTCTACGAATGGCTGCGTGGGTTCCTCATCACGAACGCCGCGTTCGCGAATTTCCAGCTGGCAATCGCCGGACTGCTGCTCCTCCTCACCGTCCTGTTCGTCACCGCCGGGTTGGTCGGATGGCTGCGCAACCGCTTCCCGATACTGCGGAGCTACGTCCAGTGATCCTGTCGCTGCAGGGCGTGACCGTCGCGTTCGGCGGCCTGGTCGCGGTCGACGCGGCGTCGTTCGAAGTCGCGGAGGGCACGATCATCGGACTCATCGGACCGAACGGAGCGGGGAAGACCACGCTGTTCAACGCGATCAACGGCGTGCACCGGCCGCGCAGCGGTCGGATCGTCTTCGCCGGAGAGGACATCACCGGGCTCCCGCCACATCAGGTCGCGCGCCGTGGCGTCGCGCGCGCGCATCAGGTGGTGCGGCCGCTGAACGATCTCTCGGTGCGCGCGAACGCGACGGTGGGAGCCTGTTTCGGCCGCGAGGACCTCGGGCTCGTCGAAGCGACGAAGGTCGCCGACGCTGTGCTCGCCGACCTGGGACTCGCCGAGAAGGCCGACCTTCCCGCCGGCAAGCTGAACGTGGCGCAGAAGAAGCGACTCGAGCTGGCGCGAGCGCTCGCGGCGCGGCCACGCCTGCTGCTCGCCGACGAGGTGCTCGCCGGCCTCAATCCGCAGGAGGTCGCCGAAATGCTCGGCACCTTCCGGCGGATCCGCGATCAGGGCGTGACCGTGATCATGATCGAGCATCTCATGCACGCGGTCATGAACGTGTCGGATCGCGTCGTCGTCCTCGACTACGGAAAGAAGATCGCCGAAGGGACGCCGACCGAGGTGCAGAGCGACGCGAAGGTCGTCGAGGCGTACCTGGGCGACCCCAAGATCGCGCAGCGTTTCCTCGAGGAGAACGCATGACCACGCTCAGCGTCGAGCAGCTCGAGTCCGGGTACGGCGAGGTCCAGATCCTCTGGGGCGCGTCGCTGAAGCTGCGCGAGGGGCAGCTCACGAGCCTCCTCGGCTCGAACGGGGCGGGGAAGACGACGCTGCTCCGCGCGGTCATGGGCCTCCTCCCGGTGTGGAAGGGCGCGGTGAAGCTCGACGATCGCCCGATCTCGCGCATGTCGGCGCACGAGAAGGCCGAGCACGGCATCGTGCTCGTGCCCGAAGGCCGTCAGCTCTTCTCCACGATGACCGTGCTCGAGAACCTGGAGATGGGCGCGACGCCCGCGCACGCGCGGGCGCAGTCGGCCGCGACGCTCGCGCAGGTCTTCGCCCTGTTCCCGCGGCTCGCCGAGCGTCGGCAGCAGCTCGCCGGGACCCTGTCGGGCGGCGAGCAGCAGATGCTCGCGATCGCGCGCGGCCTCATGGCGAAGCCGAAGATCCTGATGTTCGACGAGCCGTCGCTCGGGCTCTCGCCGCTCTTCGTCATGAACCTCTTCGAGATCATCCGGACGTTGAAGAAAGAGGGCCTCACGATGCTGCTCGTCGAGCAGAACGTGCAGATGTCTCTCGCGGTCAGTGACTATGCGTACGTGATGAGCCGCGGGCGCGTCGAGATAGAAGGACCGGCGAAAGAGGTCCGCGGCATGGAGACGGTGCGCAAGGCGTACCTAGGGCTGTAGCGCTTTCAGCCGGCGGACGCAACGTGACTCGGACGACCAACTACTGCCGCGTCACGCGATAGAGCACGAACCTGTTGCTCTCCAACATGTGGTAGTAGAGCGACTTCTCATCCGGTGACAGCGTCGGCGCCTCGACA
>JBKPCZ010000102.1:0-6315 GCA_046727665.1 Chloroflexota bacterium | reverse complement strand
GTCCAGAGGATGACGTCGCGCTGCCCGTCGCGCGCCAGGATCGTGGCGAGCGTCGTCCCCCACGACCCGGCCTGCAGGACCGCGACGGTCATGGCCGCGCGCCGATGCGGGGCTCAGCACCTCGGAGGATCCGCTGGATGTTCGGGAGGTGCCTGACGTAGACGATGCACCCGCCGATCACGATGAACGCGAGCGTCGCCCAGCTGAACGACAGCCAGCCCGTCGCGGTGAAAAGGAGGTACCCCACGAGCGCGCCGATGACCGATGCGAGGGAGCCGACCGACACCATGCGCGTGAGGGCGAGCGCGATCGCGAAGAACGCGACGGCGCTGGCCCACGCCGGCGTCGCGACGAACAGCAGCGCACCGAACCCCGTCGCGACGCCCCGACCGCCGCGGCCCTGGAGCATCGGGGGCCAGCAGTGGCCGGCCACCGCCCCGACGGCGGCGAGCGCTTCAGCGATGTGACGCACATCGCCGTCGGTGGTGAAGAGCAGCTGGGCGAACAGCACGGCGACGGCGCCCTTGAGGATGTCGAACACCGCGACGAGCAGACCCGCGCCACGCCCGAGCGTGCGGAACGTGTTGGTCGCGCCGGTCGAGCCGGAGCCGACGGTCCGCAGGTCGACGTTGCGGTAGATCTTGCCGACGAGGTACCCGCTCGAGATCGAGCCGACGCCGTAGCCGACGAGCGCCACGATGGCGAGCCCCAGCAGCGGGGCGGGATCGTTCATTCGAACGACGCCTTGAATTCGAGCTTGATCGGTGTCCCGGGGAACCCGAAGCGCTCGCGGATCCGGTTCTCGAGATACCGCGCGAAGGTGAAATGCACGCCTTCGGGCGGGTCCACGAAGAACACGAAGGTCGGCGCCTTGCCGCGCGCCTGTGTCACGTGGCGGAAGCGGACTTCCTTCCCGCGATGCGGTGAGGGCGGATGCGCGGCGATCGCTTCGGTCAGCATCTGATGCAGCTCGGACGTCGGCACGCGCTTCTTGCGCTCGTCCACCACCTTGAGCGCGTCCTCGAGCGTCGCCTCGACGTTACGGCCGGTCTTCGCCGAAACGAAGTGGTGCCGCATCCACGGCGCGAAGTGGAACTCGCGGGCGACCTCCGCCTCGACGTGCGCGGTCATCTCCGCGCCACGGTCTACCACGTCCCACTTGTTCACCGCCAGCACGAGGCCGACCGCGGCCTCGAGGGCGTATCCCGCGATGTGCGTGTCCTGAGCGGTGACACCCTCGGTCGCGTCGGTCAGGAGGATCGCGACGTCGGCGCGTTCGAGCGCGTGAGCGGTGCGCAGCAGCGCGTAATGCTCGATCCCCTGCTCGATCCGCCCTCGCCGCCGGATGCCCGCGGTGTCCACGAGGACCAGGCGACGCCCGCGGAACTCGATCGTGGTGTCGAGGCTGTCGCGGGTGGTGCCGGGGAGCTCGTGCACCACCGCGCGCTCGCTGCCGACCAGCGCATTGAGGAAGCTCGACTTCCCGACGTTCGGCCGGCCCACGATCGCGATGTGCGCGTCGGTGGACGGCGCCTCTTCACCAGCTGCGGGCAGCCGTTCCACCACCGCATCCAGCAGGTCGCCGGTCCCGTGTCCCTGGATCGCCGACACCGCGTACGGGTCGCCGAGCCCCAGCTCGTAGAACTCCGCTGCTTGCGCCTCGCCGCGCCACGAGTCCGCCTTGTTCGCGACGAGGATCACCGGCTTGCGGCTCCGGCGAAGCTGATCCGCCACGTCGTGTTCGACGGGCAGGATCCCCGACTGCGCATCGACGACGAACAGCACGACGTCGGCCTCGGCGATGGCCGCCTCGGCTTGTCGGCGCACCGCGGCTTCCATCTCGCCGGCCTTCGGATCGTCGAGGCCGCCGGTGTCGATGAGCGAGAACTCGCGCCCACGCCATTCCGCCGTCGCGTAGACGCGATCGCGCGTCGTGCCGGCAACATCCTCGACAATCGCGACGCGCTCGCCGACGATACGGTTGAAGAGCGTCGACTTCCCAACATTGGGCCTGCCGACAACGGCGACGACGGCGCGGGCCACGCGGCTTAGGCCGGGACCGCTTCGGCGAGCTCCTCGGCGCGCTCCTTGACCTCGAGGAGCGTGTCCATCGGCGTCGAGCATCCGCCGATGAGCCCCACGCGCTCCTGATCCCGCAGCCACTCGGGCCGCAGCTCGTCGGCGTTCTCGATGTGATACGCGGCGCGGCCTTGCATCTTCGCGAGGTTCACGAGCTCGCGCGTGTTGGCGGAGTTCTTCCCGCCGACGACGATGATCGTCTTCACCTGTTCCGCAAGCTCGCTCGCGGCGACCTGACGCTTGACCGTGACCGGACAGACGGTGTTGTAGACCTTCGTCTCCTGCGCGATCTCCACGACATGCGCGACGAGCTCCTTGAAGGCCCAGGGCGGCTGCGTCGACTGGGACACGACGCCGGCGCGCTTCATCTTGGGTAGCTTCGACCACTCCTCTTTCGTCTCGACGACCACGTAGTCGTCGCCCGCAAAGCCCTTGAGTCCGACGACCTCGGGGTGATCGGGAGTGCCGAGGATGATGACCTTGTAGCCCTCGTCGGCGAGCTGCTTCGTGAAGCGCTGCGCGCGAAGGACCAGCGAGCACGTCGCATCGATGCATTCCAGCCCGCGCGCCTCGATCTGCTGCCGGACCTCCGGTGGAACGCCATGAGCGCGGATGACGACGATCCCATCGGTCGCGTCGGCGGGCTCTTTGATCACCTTCACGCCGCGCGCGGCGAGGCGCTCGCTGATCTTGGGGTTGTGGACGACCTGTCCCAGGTTGTGGACGGTCCGGCCGGTCTCAGCCGCGGCCTCGGTCAGCTCAACGGCCTTCTTCACCCCGAAGCAGAACCCGTTCTCGCGCGCGAGCAGCACTTCCATCTACGTCGATTCTAGGGGTACACACCTCGCATCTCGGGCGGCAAGAGCGACGCAATCCGCGTCATGACGGCATCGGTCATCGCCTGCTCGTCGCGGCGCTCTTCAACGCTCAGGTCCGTGAGGCGGAACGGGCGTCCCACGCGTAAGACGGCATGCCCGCCGAAGATGAGCCGCAGCAGCGGCTGCTTGGTCCCGATCATCGCGATCGGCACGAGCGGGACATCTCCGGCGCGCGAGGCGAGGAATCCGACGCCGGGTTTGCCTCGCAGCAGCGCGCCGCTCTCGCTGCGATGCCCCTCCGGGAAGAATCCCAGGATCTGGCCGGCGGAGAGCACGCGCAGAGCGGTCACCAGCGCGCGACGATCGCCTTCGCCGCGGCGCACCGGGAACGCGCCGGTCGCGCGAAGCAGGTATCCGAGCACCGGATAGCCGAACGCCTGGATCTTCGCCATGTAGCGCACCGAGAGATCGAGGATGATCGTGATCAGCGGCGGATCCTTCCAGTTGATGTGGTTCGCCACGATGATGTAGGGACCGGTCTTCGGAAGGTTCTCGCGGCCTTCGACGCGGACGTGCACCAGGGTGGTGACGATCGCGCGGATCGGCGGGAACAGCACGTTCCAGAGCCACAGGCGCTCGACCGGCCACAGCGGTGCCTGGTCCGAGATCACGCGGTCGATGGACGCGCGACGATCGCGAGTACCTTGTCGAGGGCCTGACCGACGGACAGTCCATCGGTCTGCACGACGATCGCGTCATCGGCCGTTCGGAGCGGCGCGACCTTCCGCTCGCTATCCATGCGGTCGCGCCGCAGGATCTCTTGCAAGAGCTCCTGCCTCGGACGCACCTGGCCGCGCGAGCGCAGCTCCTCCTCGCGCCGCTTGGCGCGCTCGGCCGCCGACGCGGTGAGGAAGATCTTGCGCTCCGCATCCGGCAGCACGACGGTGCCGATGTCACGTCCGACCATCACGACACGGCCACGGCTTGCGAGCTCCCGCTGCTGCGCGAGCATCGCATCGCGCACCGCCGGCACGCGCGCGACCTGTGACACGATCTTGTCGACGTCGGCCGCGCGGATCTCCCACGTGACGTCGGCGCCGTCGAGCAGCACGGTGTACGCACGTCCGTCGCGCACCGTCGGCGGTCCGATCGTGATACGCGCGTCGCGCGCGAGCTGCCCGAGCCGTTCGGCATCGTCGGGATCGATGCCCTTCTTCAAAGCTGATAGGGCGATCGCGCGATACATGCCACCGGTGTCGAGGAAGAGGTAGCCGAGACGCTCCGCGACGAGCGCGCCGATCGTGCTCTTGCCGGCGCCGGCCGGTCCGTCGATCGCGATCGTCCTTGGCGTCATGCTCGTCGATCCATCGCTGTGAGCCGCCGCGCCGAAACCCTCTTTTCGCGCGGCACCCCGCCCCTTCGGGTCGGGGGCCCCCCGCGCGCGGGGGCCCTCGGCGCGGCGGCTCGTCGCTTTGACCACTCCCTCTGAGGCTCCCGGCGTGACCGCTGCTCCTCGGTCAGCGCATGCGGCCCGCGCGCGGCAGCCGGCGCGATCATCGCCTCGATCTCTTTCTTCGTGAGATCGCGGAACTCTCCGGGTCGCAGACGTCCGAGCTCGAGCGGTCCCATGCGCACGCGAACGAGACGCGTCACCTTGAGTCCGACGGCGAGGCACATGCGGCGCACCTGCCTCTTCCAGCCGGTCAGCAGCACCATCGAGATGCGCGAGCGTCCGCGCGAACGCGAGCGGAGCGAAATGCGCACCGCGCGAGCGGTCCCCTCTTCCAGCGGGATCCCGCGCTGCAGACGCGCCAGCGCTTCATCGGTGAGGTCGCCCTCGACGGCGACGTCGTACTCACGCTCGTGGCCGTAGCGCGGATGCAGCACGCGCTCGGCCCACGTGCCGTCGTTCGTGAGCAGCAACAGGCCCTCGGAGTCGGTGTCGAGTCGGCCGACCGGATACAGACGTTCGCGCGCGCCGATCTGATCGACGACGGTCCGCCGGCCGTGCTCGTCGCGCGCGGTCGAGACGACGCCGATCGGCTTGTTCAAGAGGACATAGCGGTGCTCAGGCGCCGCGGCGACCGGTCGACCGTCCACCTCGATGCGCGCGTCCTCGGCGACGCGCGTCCCCAGCGTCGTGACCATCTCGCCGTCTACGCGCACACGGCCTTCGGTGATCAGCTCTTCGGCGCGCCGCCGCGAGGCCACGCCGCGGTCGGCCATCACCTTCTGCAGGCGGATCACGCCGAGCCGTCGCCGACCGGAGCGCCTTCGCCCGCACCGGGGATCGCGCCCTCCGGCGTGAGCGCGCGCGGCAGGTCGTCGAGACTGGAGAGGCCGAAGCATTCGAGGAACTCCCAGGTCGTGCCGTAGAGGATCGGGCGGCCGGGAGCCTCGCGGCGGCCTCGCTCCTCGATGAGGCGCCGCTGCATCAACGTGTAGATGGTCTGATCGCAGTTGACGCCGCGGATCGCCTCGACCTCGGCTCGCGTGACCGGCTGCCGGTACGCGACGATCGCGAGCGTCTCGAGCGATGCCGGCGAGACCCGCAGCCGATCAGCGCCGAGGTAGGCCGCGACGTGTTGCGCGTGCTCGGGTGCGGTCACGAGCTGCCAGTCGTCGCCATCGTGCGCGAGCCGCAGACCCGTGCCCTGATAGGACGCGCCCAGCTCGGCCAGTGCCGTGTCGACCTGCTTCGGAGTCGCGCCGACGACGCGCGCGAGCTCGGCCCGCGAGACGGGCTTCTCGGCGACGAACAGGACGCTCTCGACGGCGTTGGCCAGACCGGACCTCATGCGCGTTCCTTTCGCTTGATCAGGATGTCCGCGAACAGCTCGCTCTGCTCGAGATCGATGACGCCGCGCCGGTACAGATCGAGCAGCGCGATGAACGTTACGACAGCCCATCCCAGCGTGGGCTCGGTGCTGAGCAGCTCGGCGAATGTGACCTGCCCGCGCTCGGCGACGATCGCCTCGATCTCGGCCGTGCGCTCCTCGACGGAATAGCGCTCGGCTGGGGCCACCATCCCCTCTTCGCGGGGACGCGACGCGAGCGCCAGCACCTTGGACCATGCTGCGGCCAGCGCCATGACCTCCCCGCCGCGCGGCGGCAGCTCCGGCGTGCCGCCCTCGCGGTGGAAACCACGCTCGCCACTGCGCAACCGATCGCCCAGCGCCGTGGCCCGCTCGCGCACGACGGCGTACTCGAGCAGCCGCGCGCGCAGCTCCTCCTCGCTCTCACCTTCCTCCGCCTCGTCCAGCGGCAGTAGGGAGGGCAGCAGGCTGCGCGCTTTCAGGAGCACCAGACGGGACGCGAGCGCGAGGAACGCCGAGACCTCTTCGGCGGGAAGCGCATCGAGGGCGCGGACGCGCGCGAGGTACGCGTCGGCCAGATCGCCCAGTCGCACGGTCAGGAC
>JBKPCZ010000101.1:0-2461 GCA_046727665.1 Chloroflexota bacterium | reverse complement strand
CGCTTGAGCGATCTCCGGCGGCAGGCGTCGGTCGGCGGCGGTGAGGCCCGGATCGAGCAGCAGCACGCCAAGGGGAAACTGACCGCGCGCGAGCGAGTCGACCTGCTTCTCGACGATGGATCGTTCACCGAGCTCGACGCGTTCGTGATGGCACGACCCACCGAGCTCATCGCCGATGACGAGCGCGTGATGGGCGACGGTGTCGTGACCGGCTTCGGTCACATCGACGGCAGGCTCGTCTATGTCTTTTCGCAGGACTTCACCGTGTTCGGTGGCTCCCTGGCGGAGGCGCACGCCGCGAAGATCTGCAAGGTCATGGACTTGGCGGTGCGCAACGGGGCACCGGTCATCGGTCTCAACGACTCCGGTGGCGCGCGCATCCAGGAGGGCGTGGTCTCGCTCGGCGGGTACGCCGACATCTTCCTGCGCAACGTGCTCGCGTCGGGCGTCGTCCCGCAGCTGTCGGCGATCCTCGGGCCCTGCGCGGGCGGTGCTGTGTACTCGCCCGCGATCACCGATTTCATCGCGATGGTGCGCGACACGTCCTACATGTTCGTGACCGGGCCGAACGTCGTGAAGACCGTGACGCACGAGGACGTGACGCTGGACGAACTGGGCGGCGCGGATGTGCACGCGCGACGTTCCGGCGTCGCGCACTTCGAGTGTGACGACGAGGTGTCCTGCCTGCAGCTTCTCCGGCGACTGGTGGGTTATCTGCCATCGAACAATCTCGACCTCGCGCCGGTCGTGCCGACGGACGATCCGCCCGACCGCGCCGATCGCGAGCTGGATGCGCTCGTACCTGATGCCGCGAGCAAGCCGTATGACATGAAGGAGGCGATCCGTCGCGTCTGCGACGACGGCGAGACGCTCGAGGTACACGAGGGCTGGGCGCGCAACATCATCTGCGCCTTCGCGCGGCTCGACGGCCGCACCGTGGGCGTGGTCGCGCAGCAGCCGATAGTGCTCGCCGGCGTGCTCGATATCGACGCCTCGGTCAAGGCCGCGCGTTTCGTCCGCTTCTGCGACGCGTTCAACATCCCGCTCGTGACGTTCGTGGACGTGCCGGGATTCCTCCCGGGCACCGCGCAGGAGCACGGCGGCATCATCCGGAGCGGCGCGAAGCTGCTCTACGCGTACGCCGAGGCGACGGTCCCGAAGCTCACTGTGATCACGCGCAAGGCCTACGGCGGCGCGTACGACGTGATGTCGAGCAAGCACATCCGCGGCGACTACAACGTCGCGTGGCCGAGCGCGGAGATCGCGGTGATGGGGCCGGAGGGCGCCGTCAACATCGTGTACCGCGAGGAGATCGAGCGCGCCGCGGATCCCGAGGCGCGGCGGCGGGAGCTCGTCGCGAGCTACGTCGAGCGGTTCGCGAATCCGTATGTGGCCGCGGCGCGCGGTTATCTCGACGACGTCATCGAGCCGCACGAGACGCGGCCGCGTCTCATCGCCGCGCTTCGCTCGCTCGCCGGGAAGCGCGACACGAATCCCAAGCGCAAGCACGGGAACATCCCCCTGTGACGCGCCACCGGGGCGCTCCGCCTCCCGAGAGCCCCCCGAGCTACACCGACGCCTCTCTTTAGAGCGGTCCTCGTCGCGAACCGCGGCGAGATCGCCGTGCGCGTGATCCGCGCCTGCCGCGAGCTCGGCATCCGCGCCGTCGCGGTGTACAGCGACGCAGACCGCGACGCGCTCCACGTGCGCCTCGCGGACGAGGCGTATCCGATCGGCGCGGCCGCACCGCGCGAGAGCTACCTCGCGATCGGAAAGCTCGTCGAGGTCGCGCGACGCGCGAAATGCGACGCGGTCCATCCGGGCTACGGTTTCCTGTCGGAGAGCGCCGACTTCGCCGATGCGGTGCGCGACGCGGGTCTCGTGTTCGTGGGTCCGCCCGGCGATGTGCAGCGACGGCTTGGCGAGAAGACGCAGGCGCGCCGTCTCGCGCGCGACGCCGGAGTGCCGGTCGCCGCGGGCTCGCTCGAGCCGCTTCGCGACCTGGACCAAGCGCGACGCGAGGCAGAGCGCGTCGGCTACCCGGTGATGCTGAAGGCCGCGAGCGGCGGTGGCGGAAAGGGCATGCGTGCCGTCGCATCGGCCGCCGAGCTCGACGCGGCGTGGCGGATGTCGACGGGTGAGGCGGCGAGCGCGTTCGGGCGTCCCGAGCTCTTCGTCGAGAAGCTCGTCGAGCGTGCGCGGCACGTCGAGGTGCAGATCCTCGCCGATGCGACCGGCGCCGTTGTCTGGCTCGGCGAGCGCGACTGCTCGATCCAGCGCCGCCACCAGAAGCTCATCGAAGAGTCACCCGCTCCGTCTGTCGACGACGATCTCCGCGAGCGGCTCGGCGACGCCGCGGTGCGCATCGCGCGCGCGGCCGGATACCGGAATGCCGGCACGGTCGAGTTCCTCGTCGACGCCGGGGGCGGGTTCTCGTTCCTCGAGGTGAACACGCGGCTCC
>JBKPCZ010000100.1:0-5240 GCA_046727665.1 Chloroflexota bacterium | reverse complement strand
GAAGTCATGGTCGCCGCCCTCGACGATCACGGTCCGGTGCGTCACGCGCGCCTGTGACAAGACAGCCGCGTATCGCTCCGCGTTGACGAGCGGCACTTCGGTGTCCCGGCTACCCCAGATGAGAAGCACGCGGGCGCGCGTCCGCGTGATCTCCGCGATCGGCTTGAACTTCTCATCGGCGCCGAAGCGGGCCGGCGCAGCCGCGAGCACTGCGACGCGGATCCGCGAGTCGCGCCCGGCAACGAGAGCGGCGACCGCGCCGCCGAACGAGAAGCCCACGACCCCCATCGCTTCGGGGATGTCGGGGTGTGCTTTCAAGAGTCGGACGGCGCCGCTCGCGTCGGCGAGCGCGCTCGCGAGCGTCATGCGCGGCGGCTCGTGGTCGCGATAGGCGAAGCGCAGCCCGGCCACTCCTGCCGCGGCGAGCGCATCGCAGGTCGCGACGACGTGAGGCTGGTCGGGATGACCGCCGAATCCGTGCAGCACGGCGACGCCGCCGACGGCGCGCGTCTGGGGGAGATGAAGCGCGCCCTCCAGCTCGCCGCCCGGCACGACGAAGGAGACGCGCTGCAGCGTCACTCCGCGGCCGCTGGCTTCGCGGGCACCTCCGGCATCGCGAGCAGCTCGAACACCTTCCGGCGCTCTTCGATCGGCGTGCGCGAGCTGATGAGCTCGAGCACCTTCTTGCGGCCCTTCATCTTCCCGATGAGGATCGCGCCCACGAGCTTGTCCTGCAGGAAGAAGAGGCGCTTGTAATTGCGCGCGTCGTACTCGACCTCGTAGAGCGACTCCGCGTCGGGCTCCTCCTCCGTCGTCACCCCCATGACCGAGATGTTCGAGTTGAACATGCCCGAGGCGTACGTCGGCACCTCCACGTAGGGCTGCTTCGCCCCGAGCATGTTCTTGGCGACGTGCCGCCCGTGGTTCAGCGAGTTGTCCCAGGTCCCCATGCGGTGGTGGCGCTGCGAGACGACGTCGTAGAACTCGGCGACGTCGCCCGCGGCCCACACATCGGGCACGCTCGTCTCGAGGAACTCATTGGTGACCACACCGACTTTGGTGTCGAGCGCGGTGCCCTTGAAGATGTCGATGTTCATCGTGAGGCCGAGACCAACGCCGACGAGGTCAGCGGTGGCGGTGAAGCCCTTCGAACCATGGACCTTGAGCTGACCATTCGTCCTCTCGAGCTTCTCGATCGATTCCTCGTAGTGAAGGTGAACGCCCGCGTCCTCGGCGAGGAGCGAGACGACCTTTCCACCCGGCTCGTCGAGGGAGCGCCGCAGGAACCACGGGCCCCGCTGCAGCCAGTGCGTCTCCAGCTTGCGGAACGCGAATGCCTCGGTGAGCTCGTAGCCGATGAACGAGCCACCAAGCACGACCGCGACCTTGGACTCGGGGATGCGCTGGACCATCGCCTTCGTCTCGTCGAAGTATTGGAAGTTGAAGAGGTACGGCGCATCCTCCGAGCCCGGGACCCGCAGCGGATTGGGACGACCCCCGGTCGCGATGAGGAGCCTGTCGTACCGCAGCTCCCCGCCGGGCTCGGTGGCGACGGTCTTCTCCTCGAAGTTGACCTGCGTGACGCGCGTCTCGAGGCGGATATCGATGCGATTCTTGACGTGCCACTCCATGTCGCGGACCTGCACGCGCTGCTCGAGGAGCACGCCTCGCAGGTATCGCGGGAGCGACACGCGGTTGTACAGCGTGTACTTCTCGTCGTCGATCATGACGATCTCGGCCGCGGAGTCGTCCTTGCGCAGCTGCTCCGCCGCGTACGTCCCGGCCGCGCCGTTGCCGATGATCACAAAGCGAGTGGGATCCGAAGCCACCGGCGTCCTCCGCGAAATGTGCCCTCAGTCTGGCGGAAGTGCGGCACGCATGCCTATCGTGGATGTGCCGGCGTATCCCAACGGCAGAGGAAAGGGTTTTAAAAACCCCACAGTGCGGGTTCGAATCCCGCCGCCGGCACCGTCGTTCTTGCGACGCGAGACGGGCGGACGTAGCCTCCGGCTGGATGGCCGATCCACGGGTCAAGCTCCTTCGTCGCATCCCTCTCTTCGGCGACTGCAGCGACGAGGAGCTTGCCTTCATCGCGACGCAGGTCGATGAGGTCGACTTCTATCCCGATCGCGTGCTCTGCCGCGAGGGAGAGCCAGGCGGCGAGTTCTTCGTGATCGTCTCAGGCACCGCGGCGGTGGAGCGGAAGGGCGAGTTCCTGCAACGACTCGGCCCGGGCGACTTCTTCGGGGAGATCGCCCTGCTCGACGGCGGAGCGCGGACCGCCACGGTCACGGTCAAGGAGCCGATGCGCTGCCTCGTGCTTAGCCGAGGCCAGTTCCACAACGTGATCCGCCAGAACGCCACGATCGCCGTCGCGGTCCTGCAGACGCTGGGCGAGCGGCTGCGCAGCCTGCTGGCGTCGCAGCCGCTCTAGCGGTTCGGCGCGCGACGCTGGGCACATCGGGAACCGGCGCGCAATATCGGACGTTCCTATCAGCAATGGGCCATATCGCGCGAATGCGCCGTATCGCGGGATTGCTCTGCGTCGCCGCTCTGTCATTCGTTTTCGCCGGAGGGGGCGCTGCGGACGCCTCGTGCGTCGCGCAGACGGTGCGGGAGCGGGTCGCGCTGGCCGAGGTCGTCGTCTACGGCACCGTGACCGAGACGCGCCAGACGTTCGCACCCGCGAGCGGCGTCATCCGCTTTCGGCCCGAGCGCTTCCTCAAGGGGACGCTCCCGGGCGAGATAGAGGTCTTCCTCGGGCCGTCGAAAGGCGGCGCGGTGACGAGCGTCGATTACGAGGCCGTGCGGCGCGGCGAAACGCACACGCTGTATCTACGCTCCACCGGCGACGGCGGCTGGGAGACCAACGCGTGCAGCGGCAGTCACAAGGGCGCGCCGACGGCGGACGAGACCGCGGTGTTCGGCGCCGGGACGACGGCTCCGCCCGCCGCGCCGAGGGACAACACAGCTCTCGCGCTGGGCGCGCTCGCGGTGGCTGTCGCGGCGCTCGCGCTCGTGGCCGCGCTCAGCGCGCGCGGTCAGGCTGGTCCGTCGACGTTGACCACGACCTCGCCCTGACCCGCGCGCACGACGACGATCTCGCTCGTCGTGTCATCCGGATTCCCCTCGCGGTGGATCTCGCGTGCCGGGATGATGAGGAAGTCGCCGGGGCCGCCATCGAGCACGGTGCGGCCGCCCGCGCCGCATTCGACCCGAACGCGGCCGCTCAGCACGTAGATCGCGGACTCGTAGTCGCCATGGTGATGCCAGCCGGAGATCAGGTTCGGCGCGGTCCGCGCGACGCCGGCCCACATCCTGTCGCTATGGACGGCTTCCTCGCGGACCATCCCGCTCGTCTGACCGGTCTGGGCGCGGCGGTCCGCGACCTTTACCACGTGTGGCTTCATTCCTCGTCCTCCTCGCTCTCCCAGCGCTCGTGCTGAACGTGGAGCTGGGCGCCTTTCTTCGCGATCCAGTTGTCGATGAGCGCGCGCGTCGCGCGCTCGGGGGGCAGCGTCGTGACCAGACGATGACGATTCGCGCACTCGAGAGTGACCATCTCGTCCGTTTCGGCGATGGGGAACATCGGCAGGCCGCAGTCGACGCACTCGGTCGTCCCGTCCGGGCGGATGGTCATATCGGCTTCGCAAGCCCGTGCCGAAGGCTCAATCGTGATGTCTCGAGCCGCCTCATCCCGTACAATGTTCGTGACCGCCGTGGACATGTGCCACGGCGCCTTTTCGCCCCGGGCCAAAGGCCCGCGGCAAGCCCAGGGAAAGGACGTCCGACCGAATGCGGCCATACGAGCTCATGTATCTCCTTCCCCCCACCGCCGACGAGGAACGGCTGACGGCCGTCAGCGAGCGGCTGCAGCACTCGATCACGACGCTGGGCGGCAAGGTCGACAAAGTGACCCCACCGACGCGCCGGCGGCTCGCATACGAGCTCGCGCACCACCGTGATGGCCACTACGGCGTGCTCGAGTTCTCGCTGCCGCCGGACCAGGCACGCGAGTTCGAGCGCACGATCCGCCTCACCGAGGACATCCTGCGGCACATCGTCGTGAGAAGGGACGAATAGGAATGGCTTCATTCAGCAAGATCATCATCGTCGGGAACGTCGGCCGTGATCCCGAGCTCAAGATGACCCCCAACGGTCGGCCGGTGTGCGAGTTCAGTGTCGCCGTCAACCGCGTCAGCGGTCGCGGTGAGGAGCGCGTGGAACAGACCGACTGGTATCGCGTGAGCTGCTGGTCGGCCCTCGCCGAGCGCGCGCAGCAGATGATCACCAAAGGTCGCCTCGTGTTGGTCGACGGCCGCTTCACGCCCCGCTCGTACACCGATCGCGAGGGCAAGGATCGCTACAGCCTCGACATCAGCGCGAACGATTTCCAGATGCTCGACCCGCGGCCCGGCCGCGAGGGTGGCATGACCGCCCCCGTCGGCGGCGATCGCGCCGCCGATGGCGAGAAGTCGGGCGGCTTCGATCCCGACGAGATCCCGTTCTAGGAGCGAGTGCAGATGACGTCAGAAAGCCCACAGCCGCGTCCCGAAGCAGCCGCCGAAGGCGGCGCGGCCCGTCCGCCGGCGCCGATGGCGCCGCGCGGCCCTCGTCCGTCCTACGGAGGCGGACGACCGTCATACGGCGGCGGCGATCGCGGATCAGGCGGCCCGGGCGGTCCGCGTCGTCCGCGTCGCAAGGTATGTTCGTTCTGCGTCGAGAAGGTGCAGAAGATCGACTACAAGGACGTTGGCCGGATCCGCCGCTACATCAGCGAGCGCGGCAAGATCGACCCGCGACGCAAGAGCGGCTCATGCGCGAAGCATCAGCGCATGCTCACGACCGCGCTGAAGCGCGCGCGTTTCATGGCGCTGCTGCCGTACACCGCGGATCACGTCCGCGGTCTGATGTCGCCGCAGGCGCGCGCGATGGCGGGCGGCCCGCCGCCGCCCAAGCCGGAGCGCGGTCCGTGGCGACCGGCGGGGGAGTTCCGACCGGCCGGAGAGTTCCGGCCCACCGGCGACTTCCGCCCGGCGCCGCGACCGTTCACGCCGGGCGCGCCAGCGTCGGGGCCGGCTCCGCAGGCAGCGCAGCCATCGGCTCCGCAGCCGGCCGCTTCAGCACGTCGTCCTGAAGGGGAAGCGCCGAGCTCGTAGCGCGCAAGACCGGGTCCGAGCGGTGGCGCGGTGGATCAGCGCGAGGCCTTGATGCTGCCCTTGAAAGACTGCCCATCGACC
>JBKPCZ010000099.1:0-9615 GCA_046727665.1 Chloroflexota bacterium | reverse complement strand
AGCAGATTGCCGTCGAGATCGGCCCACTCGACCGACGGCGCGAGGTGCGCCGCCGCTGCGATCGCGACGCTCGTCTCGGCCGCGCGGCAGCCGAGCATCACCTTCATGCCGAGATCGTGGGCACGCGCGATCATCGCGCGGGCCTCGGCGATGCCGCCGCACTTCTGGAGCTTCACGTTGATGCCGTCGCACGCGCCCGCTAGGCGCTCCACATCCGGGAGTCGCACCGCGGCCTCGTCGGCGACGATCGGCAGCGCCGAACGCTCGCGCACGTAGCGCAGGCCGTCGATGTCGTCGGTCGGCGTCGGCTGCTCGACGAACTCGATGTCGAACCGGGCGATGCGCTCGATGCGCGCCGGCGCTTCCTTGGGCGTCCACGCCGCGTTCGGATCCACACGGACCGTTGCCACGAACCGCTCGCGGATCAGTGACAGGATCTCCACGTCGTCATCGCCGTGGCCGAGCTTGACCTTGAGGACGCTGAACCCCTTCGCCGCGGCGGCCGCCGCTCGATCGGCCATGACGCGCGGCTCCGCGATGCCGATGGTGAAGGAGGTCGGCGGCGCCTCACGGCCGGCGAGGCCGAGGAAGTCCCGCAGCGGAACGCCCGCGGCCTGCGCGGCGCGGTCGTGTCCGAGGATGTCGAGCGCGCACGCCGCCGCGCCGCCGTGTGGGAAGCGTTCGTCGAGACGCCGCTTGAGGCTCGCGAGATCGGCGGGATCCTCCGGCACCAGATCGACCGCCGCACGTACGTCCGCCTCCAAAGACTCGGTCGTCTCCTTGAAGAACGGATCGGGCGAAGCCTCGCCACGCGAGACGCGTGCGCCCTCGGTGAGCTCCACGATGACGACGCGTTTCTCCGTGCGCACGGCCCGCGAGATCTGGAACGGCACCTCGAGGTGGACGTCCACGGTGCGGACGGTGAAGTTCACGAGGTGGCGGTCGCCGCGCTGCGGCCACGCGCATCGAGGAGCGCACGGGCGAGGCGGTCAGCGCCCTCGGTCCCCTCACGGATGGGATCCGCAGCAGGCAGCTTCGTGGCAAACCCGGCAGTCTGGATCTGGGTGAGCGGCCACGTCGGATCCCCGCCGATGACGTCACCCGTGTTCATCGCTACTGCGACGACCCGTGCCGGCGGATATCCGGGCGGGCGCCGCCAGGCCGCGGCGTCCTCGTAGATCTTCACGAGCTCCTTCAGCGAACGGACTGGCAGGCCGGTACCGTCGTAGCCCTTCATCGTCATCCGCATCACGTTGTGGCAGAGCACCATGAGGTCGGGCGCGGCCCCGTGGAGCAGGCCGAGCGTCACTCCCGAGAAGCCGGGATGGGTGAGCGAGCCCTGCCCTTCGACGATCACCCAGTCGGCGTGTTCTGCCGCCTCGCACACCATCTTCTCGGTCGCACCGGCGATGAAATCAGCCACGACGGCATCGACGGAGATACCCTCGCCCGCGATCGCGATGCCGGTCTGTCCGGTCGCCACGAACGCGGCCTTCTCCCCCATGCGCCGCAGGGCCGCGACGATCTCGAGCGACGCGGTCATCTTCCCGACGGCGGCATCCGAGCCCACCGTGAGCACGACCGTCGCGCCCTCACGCGGACGGCGGTGGCCACCGATCGGAAGATCGGCCGGCGGCTCGCGCAGCTCGCGCACCGATGACCTACCGCGTTTCGCGGCGTCGGCCAGCCTGGGATCGCTGAGCACGCGCTCGTGTAGCCCGTTCCACACCGCGACGCCGCGCTCGAGGGCTCGCGCGAGGAACGGACGGTAGACGTCGGGGATGCGGCCGCCCGCTGCGGCGGTCCCGATGAGCAGCACGTCGGCCCCACGCGCGATCGCTTCGTCGACGCTCGCGACGACCGGCACGCCCCGTCCGATGCCGACGTGGTCGGCGGCGTCTGTGCCGGCGCGCGTCGAATCGATGACCGCGACGACCTGATAGGTCGCATAGCGCAGAACGCCGATCGCCGTCTTCGCGGTCGTCCGCGTGAAGAGTCCCTCCGCGAGGATCGCCACGCGCGGCGTCGCGCTCACGCGCCGCCCATGTCCCGCCCGGATCGGAGGAACCGCCCGTGCCGCTCCGGTGTGGTCTCCCCGGAGTCCAGCGCGACGCCCCCGTTCACCACCACGTGCTCGATGCCATCCGGATAGCGGTGCGGGTCGTCGTAGGTCGCCTTGTCCGCCACGCGCTCCGGGTCGAAGACCACCAGGTCGGCCCAGGCTCCGATCCGGATCTCGCCGCGGTCCGCGAGCCGGAGATGCCTCGCGGTGAGCGACGTCATCTTGCGGACGGCGTCCTCCAGCGTGAGGACGTGCTCGTCGCGCGCGTACCGCCCGAGCACGCGCGGGAACGTCCCATACGAGCGCGGATGCGGCTTGCCGAACGAGAGCGGTCCGTACGGTGCGTTCGCCGACGAATCGCTTCCGATGGCGACGTACGGCTTCGCCATGACGAAGCGCACGTCGTCCTCATTCATCGAGTGATGCACGATCGCGACATCGCCGTCGTGCTCGATGAGCGCATCGCAGGTCCACTCCAGCGGATCCTTCCCCGCCTCGCGCGCGAGGTCCGCGACGGTGCGCCCGCTGTACTCCGGCCGCCGGCGAGCGCGCGCGATGACGATGCGATCCCAGTTGCGGCCGGTCTCGACGTACTCGTCGCGGATGCGTGCGCGCACGGCGGGATCCGCGAGACGCTCGCACATCGCGAGACGACCGCCCTCGTGCGCCCAGTTCGGGATCGTGACCGCGAGTCCGGTCGATGACGCCGTGTACGGATACTGGTCGGCCTGCACGTCGAGGCCGCCGTCGCGAGCCGCCTCGATCTTCGCGGTCGAGTCCTTCACCCGGCCCCAGTTCTTCGGACCCGACGCCTTGTGATGCGACAGCTGCACGCGCACGCGCGAGCGGCGCCCGATCTCGAGGTTCTCCTCGACCGCCTCGAGGAGGCGGTCGCTCTCGTTGCGGATATGGCTGGCGTACAGGCCACCCTTGTCCCGCACGACGGTGCAGAGCGCCGCGAGCTCATCGGTGGTGCCGTACGCGCTCGGCGGATAGATGAGTCCCGAGGCGAGCCCGATGGCTCCCTCGTCCATCGCCCGCGCGAGGAGGGCGCTCATCGCGTCGAGCTCGTCGCGGCTCGGCGCGCGGTCGGCGGCACCCATCACGCACTTGCGCAGCGTGCCGTGACCGACGAACGAGCACAGGTTGATCGCGGGTCGTGCGTCGTCGCAGGCGTCGGCATATTCGTCGAAGCTCGACCAGGTGCGCCGCGCATCGAGCACGGCGAGCGCGCGGTCGAGCTCCTCCGCCGCGAGACCGCTCACCGGGGCGGACGAGCCGCCGCAGTTGCCGCAGACGACGAGCGTGACGCCCATGTGCAGCGCGCTCTCGAAGGCGTCGTTGACGAAGACGGTGTTGTCGGAATGCGAGTGGATGTCGATGAAACCCGGGGCGACGACGCGGTCCCGCGCGTCGATCATTCGCGTGGCGCGGCGTCCCGCGACGTCCCCGACGTCGGTGATCCGACCGTCCGTGATCGCCACGTCCGCGCGCACCCCAGGCGCCCCAGTGCCATCGACGACCAGACCACCGCGGATGAGGAGGTCGGTCACCGCCTGTGCTCGCGGCCGGCGGTCAACGCCTGCGCTCGCGGCCGGCGCCGCGTTCGCGGCGCCGCGCGACGACGAGCAGCTTCGGCGAGGACGCATCCGCGGGCGATCCGTCGTAATCGCCGTGGAGTGCCTCGAGGTCGAAGCCGGCGGCCGCGAACAGCAGCTCGGCTTCACGGCGATACAGGTAATGGAGCGTTGTCGCCCGCTGCCAACGCGTGACGTGTCCGTCATCGTCGAGCTCTTCGAACCACCAGCGCAGATCGACCTGGTCCACATTCGCCCGCGAGCTCGAGAACTTGGTCACGTCACGCCCTGCCTCCGGATCGTGGCGCGTCCATTCCTCGCGCACGCCGCCATCGCGACCGACGATGTGCTCGGGGTCCGGCTGGAAGCAGTCGATGGCCAGAAGGCCTGTCGGTCCCAGATGCTCGCGCACGCGCGCGAGACAGGCCCAGCGGTCATCGGGCGTCAGCATCAAGAAGGTGTTGAACGGGATCGCGATCAGCGGGAACGCCTCGGAGAACGAGAACGATCGCATGTCGCCCTCCACGAGCCGGACGGTCACGCCCTCGCGGCGTGCGTGCCGCTCGGCTCGCGCCAGCATCGCCGGCGATCGGTCCAGCCCGACGACCTCGTGGCCGTCCTGCGCGAGGGGTATCGCGACGCGGCCGGTGCCGCATCCGAGCTCGAGGATCGGACCGCCGGTGCGGCGCGCCAACGCACGGAACCAGTCCGTCGCCACGGATGGTCCATGCGGAGCGTCGAGGTCGTAGAGCGCGGCCAAGCGCTCCGCTTGCGCCGCGCTGACCTCGTCGCCGAACCAATCGGTCGCGGTCGTGCTCATCGGTAAGGCGAGGTTAGCGCGAAGCGCGGCTCGGAAGCGCCGAGAGGATGACTTCGGCGACGAGAAAGCCGATCAGGATGAAGCCGCCGGTGATGACCGTGAGTCCGTCGACGACGCGCAGGAGCAGCAGAAGGCCGACGATCGCCGTCACCTCGATGCCCCGGCGCAGTGCTGGCGCAACGTGACGGGTGCGCCGGCCGCGCTCATATGCGGGAACGGAGAGCAGCACCGCGGACGCGAGCGCGCCGGAGCACACGGCGACAGCCGCGATGACCAGACCCACGGCGAGCGGCACGTCCGGATCCATCGAGACGATCGCGGCCGCGGCGATGAGCGCGCTGCCGGCGGCGACGAGCGCGAGGATGCGCCGGATCGCTAGTCCTCGTCGCCGATGTTGCCGAGCGGGAGCACGGCCTGCTCGCCACCCGCGGCGAGCGGGACCTGCGCGAGTCCTTCGATCGCGCCGGATGCGCGCGCGAGCGCGCGCTCGGTCTCGTCGAACTTCTTCATCGCGTGATCGAGGTGTGTGCCGAGCTGGTCATGCAGGCCCACGAAGCGCTCGAACTCGCGCCGGACCTGCGCGATGCTCTGCTGCAGCTCGCGCGTCCGTTCCTGCATCGCGAGGCCGCGGATCCCGAGCGTGACGACCTGCAGATACGCGAGGAGCGTGTTCGGCGACGCCGGGATGACGTGCCGCTCCTGGCAGTACGTGCCGAGATCGATCTCGCCATCGACCACTTCGCGCGTCATGACCTCGTAGTAGATCGCTTCGGATGGCAGATAGAGGAACGCGTAGTCGATCGTGCCGTCCTGCGGCGACACGTACCGCCCGACGGCGTCGACGTGACGGCGCACCTGCTGGAGGAATGCGCGGCGGCGACGCGCCCGATCGGCCTCGTCGGTCGCGGCTGCGATCTGCGTGTACGACTCGTTCGGGAACTTCGCGTCGATCGGCACGAGGCGGTTCGCGCAGCGCACGACGGCGTCGACGCGCGAGCCGTCGCGATACGTGAACTGCATCTCATATGCACTCGCCGGCAGGCAATCCTGAAGAAGGCGCTCGAGCATGAGCTCGCCAAACCCGCCCCGTGGCTTCGGCGCGCGTAGCAGGTCCTGCAGGGACCCGATGTCCTTTGCGAGCTCGCCCACGCGCGTGCTCTGCTCGCTCAGCACGCCGAGCTGACGCTGCAGATCACTGAGCGACCGCTGCGTGACGCCCGTCTGGGTCATGACCTGCTGCTCGGTCGCCCCGAGGGTGCGCTGCATCTCGCTGCGCAGCTCGCCCATCGCGCTCGCGTGCGAAGCGCCAAGCTCGGCGATGCTCGCCCGCAGCAGCTCGTACGACGGATCCGCGGTCGCCTTCGTCGCCACTTGCCGACGCGAGAGCACGACGAGGAGCACGGCAAGCGAGATCGCTACGGCGCCCATAGCCAGCGCAACGCTCAGGTCCATCGCAGGCCCCTCCTCGCGTGGATTGTCCCACGCGTTTTTTCTCGCGTGAAACATCCGTTCTATCGTAGTCGAGGCGTCTTTGAACACAATTATGGTATCAGATTACGCTCCGGCGCGCCCCTTGGACCTCAACGTTCGAAGCATGCTCGTGTACTCGGCCGGATCGATCGGCGCGGGGGCGTTCTACGCGTTCAACAACTTCCTTCTTCCGCTGGCGCTGAAGGCCGCGGGTGCGCCCGATCTCGTGACCGGCCTTCTCTCGAGTACGCGCAGCATCGAGGGCGTCGTGATCCAGCCGACGGTCGGGGCGTTCTCCGATCGGATCTGGACCCGCTTCGGCCGCCGGCGTCCGATCATGGCGGTCTGCATCCCGTTGTCGGCGCTCTTCTTCGTAGTCGCGTCGGCGGCCACCGAATCGCTGGTGCCACTCGCGGTCTCGATCTTCCTGTTCTCGATCTTCTTCAATGCCGCGATCGATCCGTACGCTGCCCTGCTCGCCGACATCACGCCGCTCCACCAGCGAGCGCCGCTCTCGGGCCTCTCGCAAGGGATCCAACTGTTGGGCCAAGTCGGCTTCCTCGCCCTCATCCTCCTGACGACGCAGGGCAAGGGCGCCCCACCGTGGACCTACTGGGCTGTGGCGCTTCTGCTGGTGGCCACATTCGCGGTGACGATCGTCGGGATTCGTGAGCGACGTGAGGTCGCGTCCCGCGCGGAACACGTCGCCCTTCGCACGTATCTCGGCGTCGCGCTCAGCCATGTCCAGGCGCTGCGATTCCTGGGGACCCTCTTCGTCTTCTTCTTTGGGTTCAGCGCCATCCTCCCCTACCTGACCCTCTTCCTCGTCGAAGACATCCACCTGACGGACCAGGTCGCGATCGCGCTTGCAGCGTTGGCCCTTCTGGTCACCGCCCTCTCCGCGATCGCGTGGGGCCGCCTCGCGGAGCGACGTAGTCAGAAGCTCGTTCTCGCCGTCGGATGGGCCGTGTTGGTCGCGGCGGCGTTCGGCGGCACCGTGATCAAAGAGCTCCCTGAGACGATCGTCGTCGTGGTCCTCGCGGGGATCGGCAACGGCGCTCAGACCGCGGTCTCATGGCCGCTCCTCACGACCCTCATCGATCCCGACGAGTCGGGGATCTTCGCTGGTTTGAAGGCGGCCGCGGAATCCGTGGCAATCCCGCTCTCGGTCTTCGTCGCCGCGGAGCTGTTCCTCAATCCCAACGCTCTCAACCTCGGCTATCGCGGGATCTTCTTCATGCTCGCGATCAACATGGTCCTCGCCTTGATCCTTCTGATCGTCTTTGTCCATCCGCCGAAGATCGGCAAGGTCGCAGAGGTGGCCGCCCCGGCGTAGACACTCACCCGTCTTTGCACAAAGTCGGGACGCCGCCGCACGGACGCAAGGGCCGCTGCTCAAGACGGAACCATCGCCGCGAACGGTTGTATGGCGTCTAGGTGGCGTGGGCCGCGTCGCCAAACCGCATCACGACGGAGGGCAACACATGCGCGCACTCACGATGCTCGTCGCGGTCCTCGCGCTCTCGCTCGGCATGCTCGGTGCACCCGCGCTGGCTGGCGGTTGGGCAGTCACGACGTTCGACGATCTGCCTGGACAGTTCGTCTCTGGTCAGGAGTACACGCTCGGCTACACCATCCGACAGCACGGCCAGACACCGGTCAACGTCGATAAGACGGAGATCGTCGCGGTAGCCGTTTCCGGCCGAACGCTCTCGTTCCCTGGGACGTCGAACGGAGCTGTCGGGCACTACGTCGCGACCGTCTACTTCCCCGCCGGCGGGACATACACGTGGCAGGTCACCCAAGGTCCGTTCGCACCGCAGGAGCTCGGCACGCTCGCGGTCGTCGCGGCAGCAGGCACGTCGACCACCGACAAGGCGACCGACAAGGACAAGGCCGCAGCCGACAAGGCTCTCCCGGCCGACAAGGCCGCGGCTGCGGACAAGGCGGCTGCGGCAGATAAGGCCGCGGCGGCCGACAAGGCAGCTGCCGCGGACAAGGCAGCGGCCGCCGCAAAGGCCGCCACCGCCGACAAGGCCGCGGTCACCACCGGCAACACGAACGCCTCGGGCTCCACGCCCGCGACGCAAAGTGGCGACCCCGTACGGTCCATGCTGCCGTTCGCGGCTGCGGCGGCAGCGGCCATGTTCGTCTGGCGACTCATCACCATGTTGCGCAGCGCTCGCCGCGCTCGAGCCACCGCCTGACCCGCCGATGCTGAGATCGATCGCGGAGCTTGCCGCCTACGGGACGTTCGCCGCGCTGTTGACAGCGGCGAGCCTCAACGAACCAAGTGCGGTGAGCTCCGCGTCGATCGACACCACTTCCATCGCGTCGTCCGCGACCACTTCGGCGCGGGCCGCGGCTCCTCCCGTTGCGATCGCTCCAGTCAGCCAGGACCGCGGCGTGCTGCTCTTCGCCGCCAAGGGCTGCATCGGATGCCACACGCACGCCTCCGTACCCGGGGCGCGCATGCAGGTCGGCCCCGACCTCACGACACTCGCCGACCGCGCGGCCACTCGCGTGGCAGGTCTCGATGCCCGCTCCTACGTCCGGCAGTCGCTGCGGGATCCGGGCGCATACCGCGTGGCCGGCTACACGGCGTTGATGCCGGATCTCCACTTGAGCGATGCGGACATCGAATCCCTCACGGCCTTCCTCCTGTCCTCGCATCGCTGATACCTAA
Source organism: Chloroflexota bacterium (assembly GCA_046727665.1). GTDB lineage: Bacteria > Chloroflexota > Limnocylindria > P2-11E > P2-11E > CF-39. Next base: position 1,000 of record JBKPCZ010000099.1, on the reverse strand, counting down.
TCAGGTATCGCCGTCTTTGCGCACGGACAACCCGTCGCGCTCGCCCTCAGCGACACACCGATGCTGCGGTGTCGACGAGCATCGCTAACGCACCGTTAGAGAGCTCGGACAGATCTGGTGATAGGCACACTGCTGACAGGTCTTCACACCCTTGATCGGCGCGGCGGCGAAAGCGCGCTCGCGGATCTTCGCGGCAGTGCTCGTCACAACGGTTCGGACGACGCTCATGTCGGCGTCGGTCGGCTTGATGACTCCACGTTCGCCGGTCTCGAGGAAATGCAGCGCGGCTTCCGCCGGTCGCGTCCCATACATCTTCTCGTGCGCCAACGCGTACAGCCGTAGCTGCAGATCCTGGTTCGCCGCCTGCTGCGGCTTGTCGCTCCCCTCGTCGATCGCGGTGGACTTGTAATCGACGACGCTGGCGCCGTCCGCCGTCTGATCGACGCGGTCCCAGCGGCCGACCACGCGATCCCGGCCGAGCATGAACGAGAAGCGCTGCTCGACGAGGTCCGGCGCGGGCTGAGAGCGCTCCTGCTCGTGAAAACGACGCAGCGCCTCGAGCCCCGCCTGGAATCTCTCCGTCTCGTGCTCGGGACTGATGAACCCTTCCGCCAGCCACGCCGCGCGGAAGGTCGCCTGGAGCTCCGCGAGCGTTGGCTGCTCTCCTTCCCGTTTGCGTTTGAGGTAGTCCTTCACCGCTTCATGGAGCGCGAGGCCGTAGATCATCGGCGGTGTCGGTAGCACCGGGATCTGGAGCACGTGCTTGAAGCGATAGAGCAGCGGGCACCGCCGGTAGTCGTCGATGTCGCTGTACGACACCGTGAGCACGTCATCGGGTCCGAGCGCCGGCAGCGGCGCGTCGGCCTCCTCGGCCGGGACCTGGAACCGCTGCAGCTCCTCGTACGCCGCGAGCCGGGCGGAGATCCGCTCGGTCTTGCGCCCGAGCGCCTCGCCGATGAATCGGCTCGGCCGGAATGCGCGCGTGCCGCCGTAATCGACC
>JBKPCZ010000098.1:0-5457 GCA_046727665.1 Chloroflexota bacterium | reverse complement strand
GGCTTGGGTGTTGAGGGACGCTTGCGCGCTCGTCACGGCGCTCTGGATCGTCGCGAGGACCGAGGACGTCGTGTCCAGCGCGCTCGTGAGGCGCGATAGGGCGATGGCGTAGTTCGTCTGCGCCAGCTGATAGTTGGCGGCGATCCCCGTCGTGTCGCTACCGGCGGCGAGTGCAGCCTCGAAGTCGGCCATCAGCGACAGCGTCGCGTTTCGCGCGCTCTGGTAATCCGACAGCGCAGGCGACAGCAGACTGACAGAGTTCGCCTGCGCGTTCTGCAGCGCGGGTGACTTCGCGGACGTGATCGCGTTCAGCGCGTTCCGAAGGTCTCCGGTGTCGCCGCCGCCCACGATCTGGCTCATCAGCGCGATCAGCGCGTCGATCTGCGTTTGGAACGTTCCAAGGCTGTCCTGGAAGGCCGTGATGTCGCTGATCGCAGCGGCGGTGAGACTCTGATAGTTCGACTTCGCCGACGCGTAGTTCGATTGCATCTTCGCGAGTGCCGCCTGGGCGTTCGCGACATCGGTGCTCGCGGACTTCCGCGCGTTGTCGAGGTTGCGCTGCGCGTCCGCATACGACTGGTACTGGCGCTGCAGGTTCGACTGGGCGCTCGCCAGGCTGTTCTGGGCATTCGCGAGCGCGTTGTCGAGATCGGTGGCCTCGATACGCGCCAGCTCCTGGCCGGCCGTGACCTGCTGACCGACCGTCACGAGGATCGCCGAGATGCGACCGTTGCTGCGGAAATTGAGGCGCGCCTGTCCGGAGGGGTTCACCGAACCGGAGATCGCCACCGTCTGCGCGAGGCTCGCACGCGTGACCTCGACCGTGCGGTAGTCGACCTTCGCCGTGCCGCTGCCGCCGCGCGCGATCATGACCGCCCCGACGACGAACACCGCGGCCAGAACGATCACGAAGATCCGGCCCGGCCAGGTCGAGACCATGCCCCTCACGGCGTTCACGTTCAAGCTCGCGGCGGTCATGCGGACACCCCTTCCTTGATGAGACGCGCGGTCACGACCGCGCCGAGCGCGTAGGCCACGACCGCGGCGAGCGCGATCGCGCCCAGCGCGGGGATCTGCCAGAGGATGAAGAGGATCGTCGCGCCCGCGAGCGCGACGAAGGGCGCGGGGATCTGCGTCTGGAAGCGCGCCAGCCCACGCGTGCGCAGCAGCGCGTCGCCGAGCCGCCACGACGTCGCGGCAAAACCGACGAGCAGCACGAGGAGCGCGAACACGCACACGACGGCGAACGCCGTGAGGCCCACCTGCAGCGCCGCCGGCGCGCCGAACGGCGTCTCGCGCAGCGGGCCGGCGACGAAGCTGAGGTAGACGACCCAGGCGAGCGCGGCCGTGGAGATCGCAAGACCGAGCACGACGAATCCCGCGGCGAGCACGCGCGCCTGCGAACGCCAGCCGCCGAGGGACGCGCGGTACGCGGCGACGACCTGGTCGTTCGCGAGGACGAGCGTCGATGCGGTCAGCAGCAGCGTGAGCAGAAGACCCGCGGCGTCGCGCGCCGTGTCGGAGATCCCGCGCTGCAGCGGCACGATCGCCTGGAGCGGGCCGGCGACGCGCCGCTGCGCGTCGACGATGGTGAGCCCGGGTGGAAGGCTGCTGCGTGGATCGAAGAACACGCGCGGCCGTACCGGCGTCTCGGCCGCGGTCGCCGGCGAGGTCGCCGCCGCGCCCACGAACAGGATCGCGCTGAGCCCCACCGCGACCACGAGCGTCGCGAAGACGATGACGACGTCGCGTCGCGTCATCGGACCAACCGGCGTCGCCCGGGCGTGCTCGCGATGAGCGCGTGTGCGGCGAACACGCACGCGACACCGACGAGCGCGACCGCGAGGACGGTGAGGCCGTCGATGAAGAAGGACGCGCTCGCCGTTTCGCTCGACGCGGCGCTGAGCACGCCCGCGAGCGCGGCGGCGAAGTCCTGCCCGCTTTCCGCGAGCTGCCGCGCCAGGAACGCGAGACTCGGGAAGGCCAGGAGAGCCGCGACCAGCCACTCCCAACCGACGCGCCGCTCGACGACGCGACGCATCACGGCGTCGCGAAAGCCGACCGGTGGCGCCTGTGGCGGGATCGCGGAAAGGACGTGGTGGACATCGCGCTCGTCCGCCTCGAGATCGGGCGGACCGTGCAGCTCGTTCATGACTCTCGTTCCCTCCTCCGTGCCGCGAGACGCGCCTTGAGCGCGGCGCGCGCGCGGTGCAGATGTGTCTTGACGGTGCCCAGCGGGATCCCCAGCGTGTCGGCCACCTCTTGATAGGACAGCTGCTGCATATGACGCAGCGTCAGGGCCGCGCGGTACGCCGAAGGCAGCTCCGACATCGCCGCGACGACCTCGGACACGGCCTCGCGGCGCAGCGCCGACGCCTCGGGTCCCGATTCCTCCGGCTCCGCCGACTCGGGCAGCTCCTCCACGGGGGTCTGATGCGCGTGCCAGCGCTGCACGTGATTGAGGCTCGCGTTCGTGGCGATGCGGAAGATCCAGGGGCCGAGCGGCAGGGCTGGATCGTATTGATGGAGCGCCTTGTAGGCGCGGATGAACGTTTCCTGTGCGCAGTCCGACGCGGCGTCGGGGTCGCCCGTGATACGCAGCGCGATGTTGTACACCCGGCCTCCGTAACGCTCGACGAGGGTCGAGAAGGCGTCGGCATCGCCGGCGAGGCACCGCTGTACGACCTCTTGATCGGTGCGTGTCAGCCGGCAGCCTCCGTGGCGCCCGAGGCCCCCCTCTGAGAGCGCTTACCCGAGGGCCCGTTGGGGTGTTTCGCGTATTGTGGTGCCCCCGATGGATCTCACCTGGTTGGGACACGCTTGCTTCCGCATGCGCGGCCGTGAAGGCATCGTGCTCACCGACCCGCCCGATCCGAAGTCGGGGCATGCCATCCCGCGGACCGAGGCCGGGCTCGTGACGATCTCGCACGACCATCCCGGCCACTCCAGCCTGAAGTCGGTCGCGGGCGAGCCCGTCGTGCTGCGGGGACCCGGCGAGTACGAGGTCCGCGAGGTCCTGGTCACCGGCCTCGGCACGTTCCACGACGAGGACAAGGGCGCGTCGCGCGGCCGCAACACGGTGTTCGCGATCCGACTCGATGACCTCCTCATCTGCCACCTCGGGGATCTCGGGCACGCGCTCCTGTCGGCGGACCTCGAGCGCCTCGGCGACATCGACATCGCGCTCGTCCCGATCTCGGGCGCGGACACGAACCTCTCCGCCGCGAAGGCCGCCGAGATCGTCCATCAGCTCGAGCCGAAGGTCGTCGTGCCGATGTCGTACGACCCCGATGCTGGGAAAAAGGACAGCGCGTTCGAGCGCCTGTTACACGAGCTCGGGGTCAAGGAGCTCACGCCGGTGCCGAAGCTGTCCGTGACGCGCAGCTCGCTGCCCGAGAACGTCCAGGTCGTCGCGCTCGACTCGCGCGCGCGGTAGGCCTACCCTCCGTCGCCAGAACGGAGGAGAACGCCATGCAAGCACCCAACTTGGGGAGAACGGCACCGGGCGCGAGCGCCGAGGTCCGACAGGCGTTCCAATACGGCCTCATCATCTTCACGCTCACGGTCCTTCTCGGTCTCGCGAACGCGACGCAGATATTCGGTCAGCTCGACCGCGACACGCTGCTGACACATCTCCATTCCGGGACGCTCGGCTGGATCACCATGGGCGTGATCGGTCTGGCGATCTGGATCTTCAACGGACGGGGCGCCGGGCTCAGCACGGCGGTGATGCTGAGTGGCCTCTCCACGGCCGCGTACGTGATGGCTTTCTGGTCCGGCGTCTTCCTGCTGCGCGGCATCTTCGGACTTTCCGAGCTCGCGGTGATCGCGTACTGGTGGTGGTTCGCCTACACGAGCAGCGGACGGATGGCCGGCTTCCAAAAGCTCGACATCCCGAAGCTCTCGGTCCTGCTCGGGCTCACCACGCTCGTCATCGGATCGACGCTCGGCGTCATCGTGCAGGTGCTCCTCGCCACGGGGAACGCGCCGCCCACCAACGTCAACATCATCGGCGCGCATGCCACGGCGCAGACCGGCGGCTATCTCGTCCTCGTGGCGGCTGGCTTCGCCGAATGGCAGCTTGCCGGCCTCGGCCGTCGAAGCACCCTCGGCCTCGCACAGGTGTACCTCCTGTTCGGCGGCGGTCTTCTGCTGTCGGTGAGCCTGCTGCTCGAGTCGTTCCTGGGCGACGCCCTGAATCAGGCGCTTCCGGGAATCGCGACGCTGCTCACGCTCGCCGGGATCGTGATCGTCGCCATCCGTTTCGGACGCATGGCGATCGCGGCACCGTGGATGGCCGCCACCGGCGTGCGCCACGTCGCGGTCGCGGTGCCGTTCCTGGCGCTCGCGGTCGTGCTGCAGGCGATCCTCGTGCAGCAGGTCATCGCAGCCAAGGGCGACATCTCGGTCGTTTCGATGGGGCTGCTGCACTCGCTCGATCACGCGTACTTCGTCGGCGTCATGACGAACATCCTGTTCGCCGCGATCCTGCTCACGTCGACCGACCGGGCCCGCGTCTGGCCGTGGGCCGACCACGTCATCTTCTGGGGCCTCAACGTCGGGACGATCGCGTTCATCGTCGTCCTGCTCGTCGCGAATTCGGGCGAGGGCGCCGGGCCGTTCAAGCATCCAGTCGCGTTCGTCGCGCCGATCATGGGTCTCTCGGCGCTTCTCGGGATCGCGACGTACCTCATGCGGCTGGGCTGGGTACCCGCGCCGATCCGCGAGCTTCTGCGCGCCTGATGCGTCGACCGGACGGCCGGGATGACCGGCCGTCCGGTATACTTTTCATAACGTCGCGCACGCGCGCGGCGACTTTTTCTGTCCGGATGGTCTGAGTTTCCGATGTACGCCATCGTCCGCAGCGGCGGCAAGCAGTACCGCGTCGAAGAGGGAGCGCTCGTCAGCGTCGACCGGGTCGCCGGCAAGGCCGGCGAGACGGTGACGCTCGGCGACATCCTCATCATCGCGGACGGCGACGACGTGAAAGCCGGCAAGCCGGCGCTCGACGGCGCGAAAGTGACCGCCGAGATCGTGGCTCAGGGCAAGGGCCCGAAGATCCAGGTCCTCCGTTACAAGAACAAGACCCGCCAGCGGCGCGGGCGCGGCCACCGCCAGTCGGAGACGACGCTCCGCATCACGAAGATCGAGGCATAAGAGATGGCACACAAAAAGGGCGCAGGCTCAACGCGCAACGGTCGCGACTCCGCCGGCCAGCGGCTCGGCGTGAAGGAGTTCGCCGGCTCGCAGGTCGAGGCGGGCACCGTCCTCGTGCGCCAGCGCGGCACGCGACTGCTGCCCGGGCAGAACGTCGGCGTCGGCAAGGACCACACACTGTTTGCGCTCGTCGCCGGCGAGGTGAAGTACACCCCGGCGCGCGACGACCGGCGCAAGGTCAACGTCATCCCGGCGGTATAGAGAGAAGGACCCGATGAAGGAAAAGATCCACCCCAAGTA
>JBKPCZ010000097.1:0-8148 GCA_046727665.1 Chloroflexota bacterium | reverse complement strand
GGCGGCCGTCGCGGCGCTGTAGGTGGACGAGGCGCCGCCACCGCTCGCGCGCTGGTGGGTGACGCGGGTCCTCATCGCGGCGGCGGCCGTCGTCGCCGTGATGCTCGCGCTGCGCCTGGTGTCCGAGGCGCTGTCGGAGCTCTCGCACGTCATCGTCCTCGTCGTCTTCGGCGTCGTGATCGCGTTCGTGCTGGCGCCGCTCGTCGAGCGCCTGCAGCCCATCGTGCGTCGACGCGGCGTCGCGGTGGCGATCACCGCGCTCACGGCGCTCGTCGTGATCGCCGGCGCGGTGATCGCGCTCGCGGTGCCACTCATACGCGAAACGCGCGATCTCGCCGACGACGTCCCCCGTTACGCTGCGCTGCTGTCAAGCGACGAGCCCATCAGCATCGGCGGTCTCGAGATCTCCGGCGAGGTGCGCCAGCGGATCGGCGCCGAGATCGGCGCGCGGATCGGCGACTGGTCGCAGGAGGCGGCGCGCGCTGCGCTGCGCGTCGGCGCGGGGACGGTCGACTTCTTCTTCATGTTCGTATTGGGTGTGTATCTCCTCGCCAGCGCGCCTCAGGTCCGCCGCTGGGTCGACAACGTCCTCGTGCCAGAACGACCCCGGGCGTACTTCAAGCGCATCGAGGCCGAGGCGGCGCGCCTGTTCGGCGCGTACATCCGCGGTCAGCTCCTCCTCGGCCTGATCGTCGGGACCGTGTCGGGCGTCGCGTACGTGCTGCTGGGCGTGCCGTACGCGGTGCTCCTCGGCGTCCTCGCCGGTATCTTCGAGCTCGTGCCGATCGTCGGACCGATCGCCGCCGGCGCCGTCGCGGCGGTCGTCGCGCTGACGCAGCCGTTCCCGCTGGTCGTCTGGGTCGTGCTCGTCGCGATCGCGGTCCAGCAGCTCGAGAACAACCTGCTCGTGCCGCGTATCTCGGGTGGCGCGGTCGGCCTGCACCCGCTGGCCGCGCTCCTCGCCGTTCTCGTCGGGGTCGAGATCGCCGGCGTGCTCGGCGCGCTGTTCGCCGTCCCGCTCACCGGTCTGGCGTGGAGCATCTACCGCGCGCGCCGCGAGACGCCACCGGTCAAGAGCGCGCCGCCGGTCAGAAGCGGGCCGCCGGCCAAGAGCGCGGCGCCGAGGTCTTAGCCGGCGCCGCTCGGAACGAGCTCGCGCGCCGGTAGCTCCGGCGCGTCCATGTCGCTGCGCTGCCAGGCGTAGCGGCGCTCCGCGCGGTTCGACGCCGCGGCGTGCGAGCCGTCCGCGGCGAGCACCACGATGTTGAACGCGGCGTCGTCGAGCGCGTTCACGTCGGCGATGGCGCGCCGCGCTACTTCCGCCGCGCTCATGCCGCTCGCGAGCCGATCGACCGCGGTCTTGGCGGTGACGTTGCGGATCGCGAGCTCGCCGAAACCGGTGCAACAGGCTCCGCCGTAGCGCGTGTCGCAGTAGTTGCCGGCTCCGACGATCGGTGAGTCACCGAGCCGACCGGGGTACTTGTAGGCCCATCCGCTCGTCGACACCGCCGACGCGACATGGCCGGCCCGATCCAGCGCGATGAAGTTGACCGTCCCCCGCTCCTCGCCCACGGTCCTCGCGACGACCGGCGCGAGCTTCGCGCGCCGTCGCACGCTCGACGGCGTCTCGCGCGCCTTCGCGAGGCGCTCGACCCACATGCGGCGGGTCGACGGCGTGAGCAGCGTCGCCTTCTCGGCGCCGATCTCCTTGGCGAAGCGAGCCGCGCCTTCGCCGACAAGCATCACGTGCGGCAGGCGCTCCATCACCGCGCGCGCCACGGTGATCGGATGGAGATACCCCGCGAGCGCCCCGACCGCGCCGACGCGGTGCGTCGTCCCATCAACGAGCGACGCATCGAGCTCGACCACGCCGAGCACGTTCGGCCTCCCGCCGCGCCCCACGCTCGCGTCCGTCGGGTCCGCTTCGATGACGCGCGCGCAAGCCTCGACCGCATCGAGGGCGCTGCCACCTCTTCGCAGGACCGCGACACCCGCCGCCAGACCGGGCGCGCCATTCCCACTGGCGACGACGATCGGCGTGATCTTCTTCATCGACGGGTCCCTGCTCACCCGCTCGGGCGGTCATGCCGCGCACGGGGGAGCACGAACGACCCGCGCGAGTGACGACGAACGCGCGGATGATGCCGCGGCACGGCGGCACTGTATTCGGAACGCGCGGATTCATCTTGTCGGGGGACACGGTCTCCCCTGCCGGTCCGATGGCGGCACCCGCGCGCGACGCCAAAGTCACTCGCATGTGGACAGCAGCACCGATGGCCTGGACCGCGACGGTAATGGCGCCGCGCTCTCCCTATCCCGAAGGCGACGTCACCGTGGTGGTCCGCGTCACCTACAACACGCTCGAGGCGATCATCCGCGACGAGTTCATGCTCACGGAGTCGCGAGTCGCGCACTAAAGGGGCCTAGGTCGCCGCGGCCACCTGAGCGCGCTTTTTGCGATCCTCCTCCGCAAGCTGACGCCGCAGCGTCTTCCCGATAAGGGTCTTCGGCAGCGACTCACGGAACTCGATGTCCTTGGGGACCTTGAACGGCGCGAGCTGAGTGCGGCAATGGGCGATGATGTCCTCGGCGGTCGCGGTCGTTCCAGGCTTTAGGACCACGAAGGCCTTCACCTCTTCGCCCTTGATCGGATGCGGCACGCCGATCGCCGCGCTGTCGAGGACCGCCGGGTGCAGCGCGAGCGCCTCCTCGACCTCGCGCGGATACACGTTGAATCCCGAGACGATGATCATCTCCTTCTTGCGGTCGACGATCGCGACGTAGCCCTCGGCGTCGACCGTGGCGATGTCACCGGTGTAGAGCCAGCCGTCGCGCAGGGTCTGGAGCGTTTCCTCCGGCTTGTTGTAGTAGCCGTCCATGAGCTGCGGCCCGCGCAGCACGAGCTCGCCCGACTCACCCTGAGCCACCTCACGCGTGCCGGTCTCGAGATCCACGACCTTGGAGTCGACGTCGGGATACGGCACGCCGACGGTGCCGACCTTCTGTTTCCCTTTGCCGAACAGCGGATTGCAGTGCGTGACCGGCGCCGCCTCGGTGAGGCCGTAGCCCTCCACGAGGTTGGCGCCCGTGAGCTCGACGAACCTCCGATGCGTTTCGACGAGGAGCGGCGCCGAGCCCGAGACGCACGCGTCGATCGACCGCAGGTCGTACTTCGTCGCGAGCGGCGAGTTGATGATCGCGTTGTAGATCCGCGGCGCGCCGCTGAAGGTGTTCGGCTTGTGACGCTCGACGTCCTTCAGCACGTGCGCGAGGTCGAACTGCGGCTCGAGGATCATCGCCGAGGCGCTCTGGATCGACAGGCCCATGACGACGGTGAGCCCGTACACGTGGAAGAACGGCATGACCGCCATGCCCGTGCCCGTCGCATCCTTCAGATTGGTGAACCAGGCTCGGCACTGGAGGATGTTCGCGACGAGCGCGCGGTGCGACAGCATCGCGCCCTTGCTGACGCCGGTCGTTCCGCCGGTGTACTGCAGCAGCGCCACGTCGTCCTTGCGGGTCCCGCCGTCGAACGGCGTCGGCGGCGCGTCGAGCACGTCGCGGTAGGCGACCGCGCCATCGTCTCCCTTGAACTCCTGACGATGCCCGTCCTTCTTCTCCTTCGCGAGCGTGAACATGACACGCAGGAGCGGCGGCATCTCCTCCTTGATGTTGGTCACGATGACGTTCTTCACGCTCGTATTCGGCCGCGCCACCTTTGCCACGGGGTAGAGGCGCGAAAGAACGACGAGCGTGCTGGCGCCACTGTCCGCGAGCTGGTGTTGCAGCTCGGGCGCGGTGTAGAGCGGATTACACGGCACCACGGTGGCCCCGGCGCGCAGAGCGCCGAAGAAGGCCACGACGAACTGCGGCGTGTTCGGCAGGAGGATCGCGACGCGGTCGCCCTTCTTGACCCCGAGCTTCCGCAGCCCGTTCGCGAAGCGCCAGGCGTCGTCGGAGATCGACTTGTAGGTGCGCTTGGCGTTGAAGAAGATGGTCGCGACGGCGTCCGGGTAGCTCTCGGCGGCGTCGTCGAGCAGCTCGTGGAAGGTGGCGTCGGGGTAGCTGAGGGTCGCCGGAACTCCGGAGTCGTAGTGCTTCGTCCACGGGCGCCCGGCCATCGGCGCGGGGTCCTTGGCTCGGACCGCGATCTTCTTCGCCACCGCTCTCTTTCCTCCCCTACCCGACTTAGGCGGAACGCGCGTCGCCGAGCAGGTCCTCCGCGATGATCATGCGCTGCACCTCGCTCGTCCCCTCGTAGATGCGGAGGATCCGTACGTCACGATACGCGCGCTCCACCGGCGAGTCCTTCATGTAGCCCATCCCGCCATGGATCTGCAGCACCCGGTCGGCGACGCGGTTGGCGAGCTCGGACGCGTACACCTTCACCATCGCGGCCTCGCGCGAGGCGCGCACGCCGCGGTCCAGCCTGGCCGCGGCGTCGTAGACCATGAGCCGGGCAGCGTGGACCTCGACCGCGCTGTCCGCGAGCATCCACTGGATCGCTTGATTCGCCGCGATCGGCTGGCCGAACTGCTTGCGGCGCTTCGCGTGCGCGATGGCGAGCTCGAGCAGGTACTGGCTGGTCCCGACGGCGCCGGCGGCGAGCGAAACGCGGCCGATGTCCAGCGCGCCGAGCGCGGTGCGGAAACCCGTGCCGGCCGTGCCGCCCAGGACGTTCTCCTCCGGCACCTCGCAGTCCTCGAAGATGAGCTCGCCGGTCTTCGACCCGCGCAGGCCCATCTTCTCGTCGACCTTCCCGACCCGGAAACCCTTGAAGCCCTTCTCGACGATGAACGCGGTGATACCGCCGCGCGCGCCCTTGGCGCGGTCGTTCGCGGCGTAGACCACGACCACGTCGGCGATCGGGCCGTTCGTGACCCAGATCTTCGTGCCGTTCAGCAGCCAGCGGCCGCCCTCCTGTCGCGCGGTCGTCTGGATCGACGCGGCGTCGGAGCCGCTCGACGGCTCGGTCAGAGAGAATGCCGCGATCTTCCGACCCGCGGTGAGGTCCGGCAGATACCGGCGCTTCTGCTCGTCGGTGCCGCCGAGATAGATGGACATGCTCCCGATCGAGGTGTGCGCGCCGATGAGGTTCGAGAAGGCCGCGGACGTGCGCCCGAACTGTTCGAGCGCCAGGCAGTAACCGAGGTCGCCCGCGCCGACTCCCCCGTACTCCTCGGGGAACGGCAGACCGAAGAAGCCGAGCGCGGCCATCTCGCGCACGATCTCCGCGGGGATCTCGTCCCGCTCCTCGACCTGCTTCTCGACCGGCTGGAGGCGAGTCTCGACGAAATCGCGCGCGGTACGCGCCAGGAGCTGGAGCTCGTCCGGGATGTCGAAATCCATCACGCCTCCCCGACGTGGATCGCGGCGATGCCGAAGGTGAGCGGCTCGTAGCGTACGCGGGCGAATACGGCGTCGCGCATGAGATCCGCGAACGCATCCGCCGCGGGAAATCCCGCGACGGAACGCGGCAGGTACCGATACGCGGCGGGATCGCCACCGAGCAGTGTCGCGACGAGCGGCGAGAAGCGGTGGAAGTAGAGGTGGTACGCCGCGCGGACGATCGCGTTCGTCGGCGTCGACAGCTCGAGGATCACAGCCTGGCCGCCGGGTCGGAGCACGCGGCGCATCTCGCGAAGTCCGGCGGCGAGGTCGCCGAAGTTGCGCACGGCAAATCCAGCCACGACACGCGTGAACGCAGCGTCGGCGAAGGGCAGCCGCTCCGCGTTCGCGAGCACCCCCGAGAAACGCGTCTCGACCCGCTCCTCCGCGCGCCGCTCGGCTGCGGCCAGCATCGCCGCCGACAGATCGATGCCGACGACACGCGCGGCCGCGTCGGACGCATCGAGCAGGCCGAACGAGAGATCGCCCGTTCCGACGCCGACATCGAGCGCGACCTCGTCTGGGCCGATCCGCGCCAGCGACAGCGCGCGCCGGCGCCATCCCGCGTCGCGTCCCGCGGAGAGGATGCGATTGAGCGCGTCGTAGCGGGGAGCGACGCGGTCGAACATCTCGGCGATGCGACGATCGTGGTCGGAGGACGCCACTCTGCGGTTCACGCTAACGTGGCGCCATCGGCACCGTCCTCTTCGTGTACGCGCATCCCGACGACGAATCGTTCGGCATCGCCGGCACCGCGATGAAGCTCGCAGCCGCCGGGCACGCGACGGCGCTCCTCACGCTGACGCGCGGCGACGCGGGCCTGTGGTTCGGAAAAGAGCGCGGCTCGTGGACGCCGGCCGAGCTCGCCGCGGAGCGCAGCCGCGAGTGGCGCGATGCCGTCGCGATCATCGGCTTCCGCGACGCGCGTCTTCTGGAGTGGCCGGACGGCGGGCTCGCGAGATCGCCCGTCGAGCGGGTGACCGCGGATGTCGTTCAGGTCGTTCGCGAGATCCGGCCCGACGCTGTCTGCACCTTCGGTCCGGAGGGCGCGGGCAGTGAGCACGACGACCACCGCGCGGCGTCCTTCTTTGCCGCGCGCGGCTTCCATCGCGCGGCGAGCCCCGATCTGTACCCCGAACGCGGCGCGCCACACGCCGCGCGCCGGCTCTTCTTCAACGCCGCGGAGCTGGCACCGGACCTCCTCGCGATGACGCCGACGCACACCGTCGACATCCGCGAGTTCGAAGATCGCAAGGCGGAGGCGTTCGAGTGTCACAAGACGCAGTTCAAGGATCGCGAACGCTTCTACCGGATGCTCGAACGCCGCGGCGGCAGGGAGTTCTTCCACCTCGCGATCGACCGCGGCGCGACCACGCCCGATGCCGGCGACCTGATGGCCTGATGGACACCATCCTCACGCTTCCGCTCGTCCTCGCCGTCGTCCTGGTCGAGCTGGCCGTCGGCGGAACGTTCGTGACCTGGTTCCTGGAGCGGCGGGGCGAGGCGCCGGGCGGTTTCCTGAAGCTCGTCGCCGGTGTCAACGCGCTCGCCGCCGCCGCCGCGGTCGGTCTCGCGCCTGCGCTGCCCCGCGGCGACGCGGCCGTGCGCGTCGGGCTCGACGCCGGTCCGCTGTCATCCTTCGGCCAGACCCTCGCCCTCGTGGCGATCCTCATGACCGCGCAGCTCGTCTTCGCGTTCGTTCCCGCGCGCACGCCGCGGAACGTTGGCGCGATCCTCGCGATGGCCGCCGGCCTGCTGGCGCTCGGCGTGGCGACCGTCGCGCGGCCGAACCCGACGCCGTCGGACGTGTTCGCCGTCACGCTCGGCCTGCTCGCGCCGCCGCTCGGCGCGCTCGCGCTCGGTGGGCTCGACGGCGCGATGCTGCTCGGCCACTGGTATCTCGTGACGCCGAAGCTGTCGCCCGGTCCGCTGCGCAACGCGTCGCTCATCGTCGTCGCCGCCGTCGTCCTCCAGCTGGTGGTCGTGCTCGCCAGCGTCATGCGCGGCGATCTCTCCGGTACGACGCAGACCGGGCTCGTCGTCGCGATCGGCATCCGCATCGGTGTCGGCCTGCTGATGACGCTCGCGGTCGCGCTCGCCGCGTGGTGGACGGCGAGCATGAACACGCAGTCCTCGACCGGACTCCTCTACGTCGGGCTGGGCTCCGCGCTCGCCGGTGAGATCAGCGCGCGGGTTCTGTTCTTCCTGACCGGGGCCGCGGTCTGACGATCGCAGGGGCTCGCCCTGCGACCCACTGCTAGTTCTTGTTCTTCGTCCCGCCGCGCGTCTTCTCGATCTTCTCGCGGTCCGCGAGCGCCTGCTTCACCGTCTCGTACTTCGATAGCGTGGCGCGGCGATCCTTCTGCACGTCCTTGCGGAACTGGGGATCGGTCGCGCTCATGCGCGCCCGCGCGCTGTCGCGCATCGCGGCATCGACGACCTTCGCGACCTTCTTGATCTTCTTCAGCGGCATGGCATGAGTGTACGAAGCCGCGCTAGCGGTTCCGCTCCGCGCGGACGAAACCGGCGGTGCCGATGACCATGAACACCACGAACATCACCGCGATGATCGCAAGGTTGGTCGGCAGGTCGAAGATCGGGATGCTCGGTCCGCCCGCATAGTAGACGTCGCGCGTGATGTCGACCGCATAGCGGAGCGGCGAGATCTTCGACAGGATGTCGAGGTACCAGGGCAGGTTCCCCACCGGGTTGAACACGCCCGCGAGGAACCACTGCGGCAACAGGACGAAGGTGAAGATC